>JBDKKX010000042.1:0-16878 GCA_039795795.1 Bacteroidota bacterium
AATCCGATTTAATCCCAAAAAAATCCCATTTAATCCCAATTCCAACGTACCACACCACTTAAGTTATCTAATTCAATAATTCGTAAGCAGATAATGTTAAAAAATCAATATAATTTGCGCTACATACCAATTCGTCAAATAAAGCAATCGCTTCCACAAATCGCCCTTGTTGATATGCCAATTTTCCAACATACTGTTCTATATTTTTCAATTCATCTGATTTCAAATCTTCATATAATTTCAAATCAATCGTCCGACCATCTTCCATGGTAGCAGCATTTTGCAACCATTGCCAAACTTGCGTCCGCGAAATTTCCGCCGTCGCCGCATCTTCCATCAAATGATGAATCGCTGCCGCCCCATTCCCGCGCAACCAACTTTCCAAATACAAAATCCCAACATTGATATTTTGCCGCAAACCTGCTTCCGTAATTGTTCCCGAAGGCACTGCCAATAAATCATTCGCAACACATTGATAATCAGATAGTTGTTTCGTGATTTGATTCGGCGTAGCCATATTTTCATTGAAAACATTCAACGCAATCGGCACTAAACCCGGATGCGCCACCCAAGTTCCGTCATAACCAATCGTCACTTCGCGGAATTTATCCGCCTGCACCCGCGCCATAGCCGCTTCATTTTCAATCAAATTGTTTTTAATTGGAATTTGTGCCGCCATGCCGCCCATCGCATGAACGCCCCTGCGATGACAATTTTTAACCACCAAATGACAATACGCACTCAAAAACGGAGTCGTCATCGTCACTTTAGAACGGTCGGGCAAGACAAATCCTTTTAAATTTCTGAATTTTTTAACATAAGAAAAGATATAATCCCACCGTCCGCAATTCAAACCTGCGGAATGTTCGCGCAATTCATATAAAATTTCGTCGGTTTCAAACGCCGCTAAAATGGTTTCAATTAAAACCGTTGCTTTTATAAGTCCTTGTGGGACACCAAGATACGTTTGACTAAAAACAAAAACATCATTCCAAAGGCGCGCTTCTAAATGGCTTTCCAATTTCGGCAAGTAAAAATAAGGCGCAGAGCCTTTGGAAATCAGCGATTTGATATTATGAAAAATAAACAACCCAAAATCAACTAAACTCCCACTCATATTTTCGCCCAATACTTGAATGCCTTTTTCCTCTAAATGCCAACCGCGCGGGCGTACCATCAAAGTAGCAACCGTTTCATTTAAGCGATAAATCTTATGCGTTTGTGGGTTTTCATAAGCAATCGTCCCGTTGATAGCATCGCGGAGATTGATTTGCCCCCCGATATTATTGTCCCAAGATGGCGTATTGCTGTCTTCAAAATCTGCCATGAACACTTTTGCTCCAGAATTGAGGGCATTGATGACCATTTTTCGTTCCACAGGTCCCGTAATTTCAACTCGACGGTCTTGTAAATCGGCAGGAATTGGCGCGACCGTCCAGTTCGCAGCGCGAATTGGAGCTGTTTCGGGCAAAAAATCAGGTAATTCCCCTGCATCTATTCGTTTTTGACGTTCCAATCGAAGATTCAACAGTGCCCTGCGGCGCGGATTGAATTTAAGATGCAATTCCGTTAAAAATTGTAAGGCATCGGGTGTTAAAATTGTAGCGAAATTTTCGCTAAATGCTCCTTTGACGCACATTTGCGGCGGAGATGAATACATTTGAGCTATCATTTCCATAAATATTGAATAAATTTGGTTCTATTTGGTATTAAACATCCGCAGATAAACCATGATAGATGTTTAATCCATAAAAAAAGTTTGATAATCAATTGGATAACTCATTAAAAAACAACTTTTAAAACAAATTCAAAATCGCTTTGCAATGAATCTGCGACAAAGATAAATACATTTTTTCAATTAGCGAAATTTTCGCTAAAAAATTTTTATTTTTTTTTATGTTTGTGTCACTAAATTTTTTTTCAACCGATATAAGATTGATTCGGACTCCTATTTCATTTATTCCGAATTCGACCTTTGTTCTTATTACTTAAAACCATACTTTTACGACCTTTTCGCTCGTTTCTTATTTGTACAATAAGACAGGATTCGACCTGCTTATACAAATATTTAAAATACCTTATTTGTATCATAATGAAAATAAAATTCTTACAGACTTACCTCGGGTTAATGGCGATGCTATTGACGGCTGATTTATCTGCACAAACCATTCAATGTAGTACGCTTCGACGCAATGATTGTAGTGTCCAAATCAATGCAAATGGCGGTGTGGATGGACCGACCGAGTTTTGTGAAGGTCAAACCATTCGTTTTTTGAATAGTTCCACGATTTCGGCGGGGCAGATTGATAGTACCTTGTATTGTTGGGGCGACGGTAGCAAGGATGTGCTGGTGGGCACGACTCCCGGAACGCATACGTACGAATTAGGGGATACTTGTTTGGGGGGGAATGATATGGTCGCGCCTTTTGAAATCAAGATGATTGTTTTTAAAAAGTGTGCTGCGGGTTATAGTACGCATTACATTACAACGCCGATTGGGGTGCGCGCTAAACCAAAAGTTTTGTTTTCGGCACCCGATACGGTTTGTACGGGGGCGGATGTCCCGTTTGTGAACCGTTCTTGCCCCAATGATAGTGCTAATTATGTGACAGCTTTGTGGGATTTTGGCGATGGCACGACTTCCACGACGACGGCGGCAAATCTTACACATCATTATACGGATGTTGGGAATTATACGGTGCGGCTCACGATGACGAATCGTTGCGGTGCTCGTTCGATAACGCAAAAGGTGTATGTTGCGACCAAACCGGCACAAGCAGATTTGCGCGTTACCGCAGGGACGTTTACGGTGGTGGAACCGTATGTGGTTTGCTTGCGCGACAGTGGGGTTGTGTATTTAGATGGTTCTTTTTCGCAATATGCGACTGTTTTTAATTGGTCGATAGGTGCTTTGTCGGGATATAATTGGTTGACGCGGGTGGATAGCAATCGGGTACGGCTTCAATTTACTGCTGCTGGCACTTACACGATTACTTTGCAGACGAATAATCGATGTGGCGTTGTGGCAACCAAAACGATTACTTTCAAAGTGGTGAATGACCCTATTTTGCAATTAAACCCGCAAAATGATACTTGTCAATCGTTTACATATCGTCCCGAACCGAATATTGCAGGTGCGATTTACACGTTGGATGGCACAGCGTTGGATGGGAATGTGGGGCGTTTGGTGACGGTCGGTCAACATTCGGTGCGGGCTACTTTTGACAGTGATTGCGGGCATCAGGAGCAAAGTATGAAATTTAGCCTTTTCACTTTTACGCCCGCCGCTATGATTTCGCCGCGTGCGGATACGACGATTTGTCTTGGTGTGGAGCCTATTCCATTGATAACCAATCAGTTAATTGGTGGAAATTGGACGAGCCCGAATGCACAAGCTCGTTTTTTAAGTCGGCATGATACGCTTTTTTTTGACCCTCAGTTTTCGGGGGATTTTGCATTGACCTACACGCGGGGTACGGCAGGCTGTTTGACGAAGACGGGTTTAACGATTCACGTCGTGGAGCCGCCGATGGTTCATTTAGGTGCGGATCCTTTGCCGATTTGTGAAGGCGGTACTTTTACGCCGAGTTTATCGACTTTCAAGGATGGAAACGCGCCGACAACTTTGAATTGGACTTTTGCGACGGGTTCGCCTGCCACTTTTGCGGGGCAAACGCCAACGACGGTGACTTGGAATGCGGTGGGTTCGCATGAAATCCTGGTTTCGGGGACGAATATTTGTGGTACGCGGAGGGATACGGCGGTGATGACGGTTTTGCCGAATACGCAAGTGGCGGTTGCGGCAACGGTGGTCGGTAGTTGCTTGCCTGTGACGGCAGATTTTAAAAATACGACGCAAAATGCGACAAGTTATAATTGGGGCATTGTAAAAGATGGAAATCCTGCGCGGGTGGGCACTGATTTTAAATTTGATAGCAGCACGTCGAATACTTCTAAACCATTGAAAATCAGCTTTTTAAAAGCTGGCAATTATAGTGTTTCGCTTCAAGCGGGTGGACTCTGTCAATCGAATAGTTGGACGAGTTCGATGATTGTCGTGAAAGATAAGCCTCAAATTCGATTGGATACACCTATGATATGTGTTGGTGCGGATTTCTTACTGAATGCTATCGTTCAAGCGGCTAATTATAGTAATGGAAATGATAATACATCAACGTTGATTTGGACGATGACGGGTGCATCGGTGGCAACGGCTTCGGGTTTGAATCCGCCTGCGTTGACTTGGAATACCGCAGGTACGTATTCGATTGCCGCCAAAATAACCAATAGTTGTGGGGTCGATTCGGCAACGGTGCCTATCAAAATTTTAGGGCGCAGCGTTGCAAGCGCGACGGTGACGGGCATTCGGGCGGATAGTTGCGCGCCGTTTGACATCAAGGTGAACAATGCGTCTTCCAATGCGACAGGTTATAGTTGGGTGATTACGGATACGGTGAATCATCGGGTTGCGGTTCAAAATGTGGATTATCAATACATTAATTCGACGAATGCGACGGTGGGTAGTCCACAAATTCGTTTTTTGCGGGGCGGGATTTATAAAATTGGGTTAGACGTTTTGAATGCTTGTGCAGGGGCGAGTTGGGATACGACGCTTTTTGTTCGGTCGAAACCGCTTTTGACGATTGGTTCGGATACTTCGTTTTGTGTCAATAATGCGTATCAACCGCGTCTTTTGACGTTGGATAAGGGCAATGACCCGACTCAAATTCGATGGATTTTCCCTGGGGGTACGCCTGCGGTGTATGCGGGCAACAATCCGCCTTTGATTCGGTACGATGTGGCGGGCATTTATGGGGTGATTTGCATTGGGCAGAATGCTTGCGGTTCGGATACGGCGAAACAAGTTTTAACGATTTTGCCGAGTGCGCGCCCAGATGTATCAATTAGTGGGATTCCTGCGAACAAATGTGTGAATTTGCCTTTCACGCTGACGATTCATAATATTTCTACCAATGTGAATGGTTTTAAATGGACTTTGCGCGATGAAAATGATAATTTTGTCGATAAAACAAAATATAATTGGGTTGGCAATGATAGTACGATTCGAGAACCGATTTTGACGATTTCCAAAAGTGGGCGTTATCGGTTGCGCTTGGCGTTGAATAATGCTTGTCAAGGCGCGACTTGGGATACGTTGTTTCAAATTTATTCTAAACCAGATATTACGGTCAATTCGATTGCGTTAGCGGGGACTTGTACGCCACAAAACATTGGTTTTCAAGGCAATGTATTGGATGATGGCGGTTTGCCTGTGCGTTATCGGTGGCAACCGACGGGAGATTCTACGTTGATGGTGCCGTCGCGTCGATTTGATACGGCGGGCGTAGTTCAATTTGTGTTAGCGGCGACGAACCTTTGTGGGACGGATTTGGATTCTACGGCTGTCACCATACAATCGCGTCCGATTGTTCGGATTCAGCATCAAGTTCGGGATACGGTTTGTAATAATTCGCCTGCGGTGCAATTGACAGCGAGTCCATTGGGTGGGACTTGGTCGGGTACGGGCGTGAATGCGACGGGTGTTTTTGACCCATCGGTGTTGTCAAATGGAACGTATCCGATTGTGTATCAATATGGTACGAATGATTGTGTGGAACGCGACACGTATCGGCTGACGGTTTTTGGAACGCCTGTGAATGCGGGTACGGCAATTGCGTTGTGCGATACGGCAACTCCTGCTTTTAAATTATTGGGCGCGACTCCGTTGAATGGTCGTTGGAGTGGCATGGGGATTATTGACCCTGTTGCGGGCAGTTTTTCGCCGTCTCTATCGGGTGCGGGGGTTCATTTAGTGATTTACACGTTTACCGACCCGCAAACGGGTTGTGCGAATCAAGCGTTTAAACAAGTCACGGTTTTCAACCGTCCCAAAGCGGTGATAGACAGTATTCCGCCCAGTTGTCGGGACATTGAATTGCAATTAACGGGTATAAACAGTTTATTATCCACGAGTTATCAATGGCAATTGGGGGATGGCGACACGGCTAATGTGATTTCGCCGCGCCATATTTATCGCGCTGCTGCCCTTTATACGGCTCGATTGGTGGTGACCAGTCGGGATGGTTGTAAAGACACGATGCGTCAAACCTTTCGGATTGCCGCGCCGCCGACGGCTTTGCCCGCGCCAAAAGATACGACGATTTGTGCTAAACGCACTATTTCTTTTCGCACAACGGGCTTTGCAGAAAATTTTCTTTGGACATATCCCGATGGAAGTGCTACTAATTTTCCAGCACCGCCGCCGACCTACGTTTTCAATAACACGGGTTTAAACGATACGATATTGCCTGTGCGATTGGCGGTGACGACTGTGGGTTGCCCGACCAAAACGGATACCGTTCGAGTCAAGGTGTTCCCCCAAATAAAAGCAGTGATTGCGGCGGATAAAAATGAAATTTGTCATAATGATTCCATCCGTTTTGCCAATCTGTCTCGGGGACATATTAAAAATTGGTATTGGGATTTAGGGAACGGCATGATTTCTCGCGATAGTATTCCATTTAATAATATCGGGATTCGCTATCAAACCATTAATATCGTTCGGAATGTGACCGTTCGCTTGATTGTGGAAGGGGATTGTGGGCGCGATACGGCATATTATACCCTTAAAATCTTGCCCATTACGACGCGAGCATTTTTCAATATGGATAAAAATATTGGTTGTCCGCCGTTGACGGTTCGGTTTGAAAACCGTTCGAGTAGTTTTGCGGGCATCACGTACGATTTTGGAGACAATACGCCGAATTCTTCGCAACCCATTGTAAATCACGTATTTAAAACCGCAGGTACATACAAAATCATTTTATATGCGTTTAACAATTGCGGTGGCTTTGACACGATTAGCCAACTCGTGACGGTGAAAGCGGCTCCGCCGATTGACAGCATCACGTATAAAACGGTCGATGCTTGTCGCACTGCCGACGTTCAATTTAAATCTTATACACATGGATTAGCGATTACGGGTTATTTATGGCGATTCGATAATGGGGATTCTTCGCGTTCTGCCGAACCGACGGTTTTGTTTCAAAATGGCGGAATTCGGAGTGCTGTTTTGACCTTATTTTCAGGCATAAACAATTGTCCCTCAACGGATTCCATCCGATTTCCGTTGTTACAACCCATTGATTTAACGGTTTCCAATGTGCTATCGGACTCCTGCGGCACTGCGGATGGCATCATTACGTTGAATCCGCGCGGCGGGGTACGCCCCTATCGATTTAGCATGGACGACACCTTATATAAGAGTACGTCGCCGATTTTCACGCATTTGCAAGGTCGTCAATACCACATTGGGTACGTGAAAGATGCACGCGGTTGTACGGATACGGTTGCGGTTTTTGTGCTGGGCGTTGCGCCGATGAATATCAATGCAGGGGGTGACTTGACTTTGAAATTGGGCGATAGTGTTTTTGTGCGGGCGACGATGAATTTCAATGCGACTTCGATTCAATGGAAATCGGCAAATCCGAATTGGATGCGCACGCCGACGAGTGCGGGTACTTGGATTTTGCCTTTGCGGACGCAAGTTTTTGGGGTGTTTGGGAAGACGGCAACTGGCTGTATCGCTTCGGATTCTGTTAAAATACAAGTGATACCTGTCAAATTTGTAGATTGTCCAAGTGCTTTTTCGCCGAATAATGATGGGGAAAATGACCATTTTAGTCCACAATGTTCTAAAGATGTGGTTAGAATTCGCGTTTTTCGGATTTACAATCGTTGGGGTACGAAGGTTTATGAGCGTTTAGATTTCAACCCGCATGATTCGATTGCAGGTTGGGACGGCACCTATAATGGTGTGGAACAGCCGATAGATGTTTATTCGTGGTATTGTGAAGCCGACTTTTTGGACGGCACGAGTACCGCGCTTCCTACACGAGGCAGTATCACCCTAATTCGCTAAATCGTCCCAAACAAATTGCGTCCATTTTCCAAATGGACGCAATTTGTTGAACGAACGTATTATACAAATTTTCTTTTGTTCAACCTGCTAAATGGATAATCATAATGAAATACCTTCTTCTATTTATAAACATTTTGTGTGTAACACGTATCCTTGCACAAGATATTCATTTCACTCAAAATGCCAGTTCAACCAACCTTAATCCCGCTTTAACGGGGATTATTCCGGGCGGATACGATTGGCGCGTCGTTGCGACCCACCGCGATCAATGGACGGCAGTATTAGGCGATGGCAAATATCAAACCAGTTTATTAGGGTTTGAGCGTCGTTTTTATGCTGTAAAAGATGATTTTTGGGCAATTGGCGGGTCGATTACGCATGATATAGCGGGTCAAACCCCACTTCGACACCTTGCGGGTACGGTTTCGGCTGCCTATATCAAACTGTTGCATGAAAGCAGGGGTGCGAGGCATTACATCAGCGCGGGTGCGCAAACGGGCGTAACCAGTCTTCAATTTGACCCGTCGGTGAGCACTTGGAGCAATCAATTTACGGGTGAAAATTATAATATAACGTTGCCATCGGGTGAAATATTTAAAAACAATGTGTTTGAAAATCAATTGTACGGGGATTTATCGACTGGATTTGCGTATCATTTTTTGCACGATGCTCGCGCCCCTTTGGAAGCGACGATTCCTTATGCAACGATTGGGTTTTCCTTGCAACACGTTGGCGGCTGGATAAAAAGTAGTTATTATAATGCGTCGGTTTTGGACAAGAATTTTTTCATACAACCGCTTTGGCGTGTACATGGGGCGACCTTGTTGAATGTGATGCGTTCGTGGTATATTATGCCGACGTTTGTTTTCAGCAGACAGAGCCAAGCGAATGAATTAAATTTAGGTTTATTTCTCAAAACAGATTGGAATACAACGAATTATGAGCGACTAAACGCATTACAAGTTGGGATGATAGCACGAGCGTTTTCGCGCACAAGATTGGATGCAGTTGCGCCAACGGTTCGGTTGGATATAGAAAATTTTATTTGTGGTATTAGTTATGATTTAAATATATCGTCCTTGCGGCATGCGAGTCAATTTCGAGGAGGTTTTGAATTTAGTCTAGCGTACAGGGCTTTTTTGACCGATGGCAATGGCAGGCGGCGCGGACGTAGTACAGTGATTTGTCGTTTTTGATGCTGTTTTGGAACTGGAACACATAGGGACATAGGACACATAGTTTTTTTGGGAACACATAGGGACATAGGACACATAGGTTTTTTTGGAACACATAGGAACATAGGACACATAGTTTTTTTAAACAATGGATTATCAAGCGTTCAAAAACCTATGTGTCCTATGTCCCTATGTGTTCCAAAAAAAACCTATGTGTCCTATGTCCCTATGTGTTCCAAAAAACCTATGTCCCTATGTGTTCCAAAAAAAAACGATATTTATGTTTTCACCAAAAAAATACCCATTTTCTACAATGCCATTACAAAGTACTTTTTTGACCGAACTGTGCAAATATTACATGGAATTTTTGGAGACTGATTTCAAAAAAGGTCGCTTGCCTGCTCGACAAATTGAATCTATGGTGGACGGTTTCCAATTACAAATTCCTTTGCGCCGCTATGACAAACCACAAGAAGCGGCTTTAAACCTTTTGTATTCCAAAGCGGAGCGCAATCCACTTCAAAATATTAAAAAAACGGATACTTTTTTTGAATTTCACGGCGATTTCATCGAAACGATGCAAACTGTTTTGAAAAATACGGACGAATTCGATATTGATTTTCAACAAAAAGTGGTTTTTGAATACGTTCGGGCAAATACAAAATCACTCGCTCATGCCAAGTGGATTGAGCAAGATTGGCATGCCAAAAAAGCGGAATTAGAACGTTTCGATGCCGCAACGTTGTTGGATTGGCTGACTTATTATACGCATCGGGGTTTTTACGGCGATTTGGCTGAATTGGTACAAAACCGTCAATTGTTTGATAACTACGAATTATACCTTTATTTTTGGGAAATTGGGTATGAAAATCATCGTTTTCCGTTGTTTTACATGCCAATTGATGTGGAAAAGTCGGTTCAAACAGGCAATTTCAGCTTGAATTTGGAACAACCTGTTTTGTTTATTCATAAAAAAGTGTTAGACGTTTTGGCGCGACACACGCCGAAATCCAATAAAACGTTGCCGTTACCGCCCAGACAAATTTATTTAAGTGAGTTTGAGACGCGAGAAGCGTTTTTGCAACAAATGGATGTTATTTTGGGCAATATTACAGATTATTTTGATTTAAAATCGGTTCAAACGGATACGATGGAAACTCAATCTGTCCATCGAGATAAAATATTTTTAAACAATTCGTGTCACATTGCATTGTTTGAACAAGCGGACGAATCGGTGGTGAATGATTACGAAGCACTTTTAGAATCGATGCGTCACGGCGATGCGGGGGCGATGCAATTGTTGCAAAAACTTGGGAATGATTTTTTATTTCACAATCCAACCAATTTTGAAACGACGATTGCACATACATTTGATAAGCAACATTTATTTGAAAAATTTGATTATAACAGTCCTATTCCATTGAATGAGGAGCAGCGGAAGATTTTATATGCCACCGAAACGACGGATTGTCAACGGATTGTGGTAGAAGGACCGCCCGGAACGGGCAAAAGTCATACAATTGCTGCGTTAATTTATCATGCTTTGTTGCGGCATCAATCGGTTTTAGTGGTTTCGGATAAAAAAGAAGCATTAGATGTGGCGGAAAATAAAATTGCTCAAGTTTTGAGCAATGGTCAATTGGACGAGACGGTGCAACATCCGATTTTGCGACTCGGCAAAACGGAAACGAATTATAATAAAATCTTCAATATACAGAATTATGGCAAAATTCAAGACCGTTTTCGGGCGATGAACCGCCATAAATCCGAAATGGATGCAGAAATTGCGCGGAATCGTTCCAAAATTCGGGAAAGTTTATTGAATGAAACGGCGGCGCGCAAAGCGGTTTCGCCTGAAAAAATAAATGTATTGTTGGATTTTGAAGAAGATTTTGATGAAAATTGGGCTTCGTTATTCAAAGGTGTAAATGGGAGTACTTTGCGTACGCTGTATCAAAAAGTGCAAATTTTATCCGATTTAAACACGGTTTTAGAGCGTGATTTTGGGATTTATGCTTGGGAAGCGGGCGTTGAAACGGATGTTTTTTTGAAACGCATCCACCTTTTAAGGACGGAATCTGATTATTTTTTGAATCGCCCTGTTTTTGAACCCTTGTATTTGACGGTTGATTTGGCGAATACACCTTTATATGAAGTCGGTTTTCGGTTGAATTATGCCGAAGCTATTTTGAATGATTTCAATCGGTTGTTTCCAACTTGGTTTGGTTACGCGCTCGTGCAGGGCAAAGTGAAAAAATTAAATTTGGCATTACAAGCGCATTTTGGAAATATGCCGAAAATTCATCTCAGTCAACCTATTAACGAGTCTGAAAAAGAGGCGAATCTTTTACAAAATGCCATTGTTTATTTTCGGAAAAGGTTAGAATGGTCGGAAAACTGGGGGCGGTGGCAGTTCAATCCTTTTCCGATTTTACGAGATGGGAGCGTGCCGCAATTGTGTAAATTGTTAAAATCTATCCATTATACGGTTTCGGAAATTCAAAAAGTAGTTTTATCGAATTCATTGATTTTCAATGGTTTTGGGTTTAACAACGAGGAGGTTATGAGTTTTATTCATCCTTTTTGGAAACAACATCCCGATAAAACGGTTGATTTTTTAAAGGCACTGGATTATGTGGAATCGTTGGAGCGAACCCGCGAAGCGGCTCAATTATTGGCGGCACAACGTTCTTTGCGTTCCATTCGGCGCGAATTGGAATTGAACCTTTCTAAAAAAATGACGCATATTTTGGATGAACGTGTAGTCCAATTTAGAACGGAATATAAAAATGATGCGCAACATATTGCAAAGATGCTTCGGTCAAAACGCCAATTACCAAAATCTTATTTGTTAAAATTAACGAAAGCCTTTCCTTGTTTGATAGTTGGGATTCGAGAATTGGGGAAATTTCTGCCTTTGGAAGCCGAATTGTTTGATTTGTTGATTATCGACGAAGCCTCACAAGTGAGTATTGCACAAGCGTTTCCAGCGATTTTTCGGGCGAAAAAAGTAGTGGTTTTGGGCGATACCAAGCAATTTGGCAATGTCAAATCGGGGAATGCGAATAGTGATTATAATCATCTTTTGTTTAAAAAAGTTTTATCGGCGTTAGAGGAAACGATTGGGTTCCTGCCGCAAGCCGAGCGCGAACGCATTCTGGATAAAGCGTCTTTTTTTAATATCAAAAAGTCTATCCTTGAATTTACAAAAAGTATTGCGCATTATGAAGGTACGTTGCGCAAACATTTTCGCGGCTATCCCGAATTGATTGATTATTCGGATAGTCATTTTTATCGCAATTTGCAAACCATGAAAATTCGGGGGAAATCGATTCAAGAAGTGATTCGTTTTGAGCTGGAAATGCCTTCAAAAGCGGATATTCAATTGGATAAAAGTTATAAATATAAAAATGTGAATCATTCGGAGGCGCGGCGCATTTTTTCGCAATTGGAAAATTTGAAAAGGGATGGTTTTGAAGGGACGGTGGGCATTATCACGCCTTTTACGAATCAACAAAAATTATTAAGTAAACGGTTATATCATTCGGCGGATTGGGAGCATTTTGAAAAACAGTGGGCACTTAAAATCATGACTTTTGATACTTGTCAAGGGGAGGAACGGGATATTATTTTTTATTCGATGGTCGAAAAAATGGGTGAAAAATCGTTAAATCGCATTTTTCCTGTTAAACAAGTCGAGGATTATGAAAATAAATTGCGGTATCAACGGTTAAATGTCGGTTTGAGTCGCGTCAAGGAGCAAGCGGTTTTCGTTTTGTCCAAACCTTTGGAAGCGTTGGAAGCGGGCGAAATTAAAAAAGCATTGATGCATTTTAAAAATCGTTTAGAGCAAAATGTTTTAATAGAGAACGATGCGCAAGATGCACCACAATTGTCTCCCCAAGAATTGTTTATCGAAAATACGTTGCAAGAAACCGATTTTTATCAGCAAAATGCTTCTAAAATCACTCTTTTGAAGCGTTTTAACCTCGAAAATTATCTCCGACAACTCGAACCAGATTTAAAATTGCCGCCTTATCGCGTGCGTTTTGTGATTTTGTATCGAATGGAAGCGCGAAAAATTAAAACAATTATTGTTGAATATGATGCTTATGAGTTTCAAACCACACCTTTGCAGTTGGATACCGACCGCATTGAAAAAGACATTGAATTGCAAAAAACAATGGAGGCTTATGGTTATGCGTTTCTTCGTTGGAATAAATGGTTGCTGGATGGAGAAGATGCGATTTCTTTTTTAGACAGCAAATTAAAACAAATCGTGTTTGAACAATTGCCAGAATCGTCTCGATTAGGGTCCATTTTGCAAGGCAGTTACGACAAAACACGGCAGGGTGAACTAAAAGTTTGTGGAAAATGTGGTCAATTAAAGCATAAAACGGATTTTTACAATCCAAAATTGGAAAGCGGCTATGGGCGCGTTTGCCAACCTTGTAAGAAAAAGCTGTAGCGTGAATTGGAACACGGATGACGCGGATTTCACAGATTTACACGGATTTTTTTTTGAAATTCAGTTGGATTTTAATACAAAAATACAAAAAAACCGTGTAAATCTGTAAAATCCGTGTCATCCGTGTTCCAATTCGCACCGCAATTTTTTTTGTCTCGTACTAAAAAATTAGTCTTAAATTCGCCCTTTTTTAAACTCAATCATTTCATAATGGTCAAAAAAGCTTATGTATTCCCCGGTCAAGCCGCACAATTTGTCGGTATGGGCAAAGATTTATATGAAAAATCGACGCTCGCTCAAGATTTATTTGAGCAAGCGAATGCGATACTCGGTTATCGCATTTCCGACATCATGTTTCACGGTTCGGAGGCGGACTTGAAACAAACGAAAGTAACGCAACCTTCTGTTTTTTTGCATTCGGTCATCAAGGCGCGCATGGCAGGAACGTCTTTTCAACCGACGGCGGTTGCGGGACACTCTTTGGGTGAATTTTCTGCGTTGACCGCAGCAGGTAGTTTGGATTTTGAAGCGGGTTTGCGCTTGGTGCAGCAACGGGCGTTGGCGATGCAGGCGGCGTGTGAGGCGGTGGAAAGCACGATGGCAGCCGTTTTAGGGTTGAGCGACGAGGGGATTGAAAAGATTTGTTTGGAAATCAGCCATGAAACGGGTGGCATTGTCGTCCCTGCGAATTATAATTGCCCCGGACAATTGGTGATTTCGGGGGATGTGCCAACGATTTATAAGTCAATTGAACGCTTAAAAGCGGCGGGTGCAAAACGCGCTATCGTGTTGCAAGTTGGTGGTGCTTTCCATTCGCCTTGCATGAAACCTGCGGAAGAGGCTTTGCGCGATTCCATTCAACAGACAACGTTTAAAAAACCAATTTGTCCGATTTACCAAAATGTGGATGCCAAACCGCATACAGAACCTAAAATAATACGCGAAAACTTGATACGGCAATTGACTGCACCCGTTCGTTGGACGCAAATTATGCGCAATATGTTGACAGACGGCATCAATCAGGTGACGGAATGTGGCGGTGCAGGAACGGTATTACGCGGCTTTTTTAGGCAAGTGGATAAACAGTTGGCAACGGATTGTTTATAAGATGGGTTCGTAAAATGTTATAATCTTTGCGCAGTAAAATCAATGCTCAATTTTTTATGAAAATTTATATACTGGGTGCTGGTGCATTGGGTTGCGTGATTGGCGGCGCGTTGTTTTTGGCGGGTCAAGACGCAACGCTTTTGTGCCACAGCCAACAACAAGCAGACCTTATCAACCAAGGCGGGCTGGACATGCGGATAGGCGAAACGATTCAAAAAGTCGCTATTCCTGCCGCAACCGCAAGTCAAAACCTGCCAAAACCCGATTTGATAATCGTTTTAGTCAAATCCCAACATACGCGGACGGCGATTCAAAGTGTTATACATTATATAGGTGTGGAAACGATGGTGCTTTCGCTCCAAAACGGCATGGGACATGAAGAAACCCTTGCAGAATTCGTACCGAAACACCAAATTTTGGGTGGTAAAACGTATGTGGGCGCGGTTCGACTGGCTGCGAATCAAGTCATTGCGGGTTATTTAGGCAAATTGAATATTTTGGGCGAATTTAATGGTGCACTTTCGGAACGGGTTCAAAAAATAGCCGCTATTTTTCAACAGGCGCAGTTGACGACTCAAATTAGCACCAATATATATGGTGCGATGTGGGATAAATTGTTTATCAACGTCGCAACAGGGGCATTGTCGTCGATTACGGGACTTTGTTATGGCGATTTGTATCAATCCAAAGCCTTAGAAGCGGTTGCCATCAACGCGGTCAATGAAGCGATTGCGGTTGCCCAAGCCCAAAAAGTGAACATTACGGTTCACGAAGGCGCGACGGCTTGGAAAATGGCAAGTGCAGGATTGCCTTATGGTTTTAAACCATCAATGCTTCAAAGTTTGGAAAGTGGGAATCGCACGGAGATTGATTTTATCAATGGTTATGTGGTTCAAAAAGGCATTGAAATGGGGATTCCGACCCCGTTTAATCAAACCTTAGTCGCTTGTTTGAAAGGCATTGAGCAAAAAAAGTTCGACGTAAAATAAAAATTCATCATTCATCATTCATCATTCATCATTCATCATTCATCATTCATCATTCATCATTCATCATTCAAACAATGACACCAAAATCTTATGTCGAACATGCTGCCATTTATGTTAAAGACATTCATTGGCATATTCGATTTTTCAAGGAAGTGTTGGGCATGGAGTGTCGTGAAATCGATGGTACGCCTGAAAACCCAAAACAATATTGGACAATTGGCGGGATTCAATTCATGTCCCAACCTGATTTTGACGCTCCCGAAGGTCGTTTGGGACATTTGGGCATTTTTTGCGAAGATTTGGAGTTCGCCCTCGAAAAAGCAAAAGCATTTAATGTTCGGGAAGATTACAGAGGACGGAATTGGATTCATTTGCCCGATGGCTTATTCCTCGAATTGATGCAGGCAAAAGGGCATTCCGTTGCCAAAATTCAAGCGATTGACCCGCGCAAAGAGGATTTATCTGCTAAAATCCAAAAAGGCATGCCCAATGAACAGGATAAATATTGGGATGATGTCGAAACGGGCGATGAATGTGTCAGTCCCGAAATGCAAGTTACGTCCGAAATGATTATGACTTATGCGGATTTGACTGGGGATTTTACGCCTGTGCATACCGACGAGGCTTACGCTAAAACGACTCCTTTTGGGACGCGGGTGGCGCATGGCTTATTGGGGCTTTCGATTGCGGACGGTTTGAAAACGACTTCTTCTTTGCGCTTTGTGCCGGGCATGTCGTTGGGTTGGGAATGGAAATTTGTCGCGCCGCTTCGAGTGAATGATACCGTTCGAGTTCAATTTAAAGTCGGTGAAAAACGATTGTCAAAAAGCCGTTTGGGTTGGGGCATCGTGATTTTGCCGACGATTTTAATCAATCAACGCAATGAAATCGTACAAAGTGGAGCACATCGTTTGCTCATACCACTTCGCCCGAAAGGGTTAGGGGGAAGGAATTAGGATTAAATGGGATTTTTTTGGGATTAAATGGGATTGATTTTGTAGGATTTTTAAGATTTGCAGTATTTTAAATCTTGACGCAAGTTGCAAACTTGCGTCAAGTTATAACTATATTTTAAATCCTTTTAAGTCATTAGACAAAATTAAACGCACAACTGGACGTAAGTTGCAAACTTGCGTCCAGTTATAACTATTGGATAATCCATATTTTAAATCCTTTTAAGTCATTAGACAAAATTAAACGCACAACTTGACGCAAGTT
>JBDKKX010000043.1:0-16833 GCA_039795795.1 Bacteroidota bacterium
ATCATGTATCCAAAAGTGTAACCTAAAAATGAAACATCCCTGCAAATCCGCAAAATCCGTGTCCTCCGTGTTTCCATTCGCTCTACACTTAAACATATCCTTTCGCTTGCAATTGGAATAATTCTGCATATTTCCCACCTGCTGCCATCAATTCGGCATGCGTTCCCAATTCCACTTTTTGTCCATTTTCCAAAAATAAAATTTTGTCCGCCATCCGCACCGTCGAAAAACGGTGGGAAATCAAAACCGCAGATTTGCCTTTGGTCAATTCCGCGAAACGCACAAAAACATCATGTTCGGCACGAGCATCCAACGCAGCAGTCGGTTCATCCAAAATCAACAGTTGTGAATCGCGCATGTACGCCCGAGCCAATGCAATTTTTTGCCACTGCCCTCCGCTCAAATCCACTCCATTGCCAAAACGCTTGCCCAACATTTGGCGATATTGTTCGGGCAAACCTTCAATCACCGTATCCGCAAGGCTTTTTTTCGCCGCATTTTGAATCGTCGGCATACTTTGCAACGATTCAATTTTGCCAATCGCCACATTTTCCGACGCAACCATTTGAAAACGAATGAAATCTTGGAAAATAATACTGACCGATTCGCGCAAATCATCCGCGTCATATTCGCGCAAATCCACGCCGTCCAATAAAATTCGACCTTCCGACGGTTCATAAAGACGCGCTAAAAGTTTCACAACCGTCGTTTTGCCCGCGCCATTTTCGCCCACTAATGCCAATTTTTCTCCCGCTTGCAGGTGAAAACTCAAATTTTTAACCGCATATTTATTGGAATTCAAATATTTAAAACTCACATTTTCAAAGGTAAAACCTGTAAGAATGGGTTTTGGCACTAATTTCCCATTCACAGGATGCGCCATCAACGGTTTTATCGCCATAAAATCGAAATAATCTTGCAAATACAAAGCATTTTCCGCAATCCGCGAAAAACGACTCATAATCGTTTGCAACATATTTTGCATGCGTTCAAACGAACCCGCTAAAAAAGTCAAGGTGCCAAGCGTAATCGCGCCATGAATCGTTTGTAACACGATAAATACATACGCACCATAATACGAAAGCGTTCCTAAAAACGATAACAACGCACCTACGCCCGCCCGTTTCAAGACAATTTGCCGATTTGCCAAATAATATTTGTCCGCAATGGTTTTAAAACGGTGGCTTAAAAAATCGGCTAATCCAAAAATTTTAACTTCTTTCGCCGTTTCGTCGCTCGCGCCGATGAAACGCAAATAATCTAATTCACGGCGTTCGGGAGTCCAACTTTGCGTTAGCGAATACGTTTTTTGGTTGAAATACGATTCGCCAACGAATAATGGTATGACAGCAATAATCAATATGAGAATCAGCCAAGGGTTGAAAAGAATGAGTCCCGCGCCCAGAAAAATGACCGTGACTAAATCTTGACATTGCTCGAAAACCAAACTCATTAATACCGTTCTACCCGTCGTTTGTCGGCGAGCACGGTCTAATTTGTCGTAAAAAATAGGGTCTTCAAATTGGTACAAATCCAAAGTGGCTGCTTTTTGAATGATTTCAACGCTGGTCTGATTGGAAAACAAATCTCCTAAAAGACTGTCTGTCAAGGAGATAGCGCGATTGATTAATTCCGAAAACAGCGATAAACCCAAAGCAAATCCGACAATGTGCCACAGCACATCTGTATTCGCATGTTGTTTTTGAATCAATTGAACCACTTCATCCAATAATATTTTTGCAATATACAATTGCGCCAACGGAATCGCAGATTTCAAGATTCGGAGTCCGACATTGAGACTCATCATCGTTCTATTCGTTTTCCAAATCAGTTTGAAGAGGGGCGGAATATTTTTCAAGGCAGAAAATTGTTCTTTCAAACCTGTCGTTTTAGGCGTGGACATTCTTCTCAATTTTAATAGGACTTTTTTTTTAAGGAACGCAATTTTATCGACTTCTAAACACCAAAAAGACTAATTTTGTTAAAAATTTATCCAAGATGCCGACGCAACGTTCAGAAACAGAACATATCAACGAACTTTACCAATTAAAAGGATTGTTGAAAATCGAAAAACAAGCGGATTATGAGTATTTCAAAACGCTCATTTTAAACAAACCGTTGGAAATACGCCGCGCGGAAGGCTTCACTTGGTATCCTGTGGTGGTCACGCAATCGGGTTATACGTATGGCGACCGCGCTTATGTGGTCATTGAGCGCGGCGGCAATGTGGACGTGCCCCACCATTTTCGGTCAGGCAATGTGGTCAATTTGTTTACGCAGCAAAGCGATGTATATCAATCGGCATATAGTGGAACAGTTCATTATATCAATAAAAATACAATGCGCATTGTATTGAATACCAAAGACTTACCTGATTGGATCAGTGGCGGACAAATCGGAGCAGATATGCTTTTCGATGAAAAAACATATCTTGAAATGGAAAAAGCTTTGGAAAAAGTCATCCATGCAAAACGAAATCGATTGGCGGAATTACGCGATATATTATTAGGGCATCAATTGCCGAGTCCTTATTCTGTGAATGCTTTGTCATTGGATGTGCCGAATTTGAACCCTTCGCAAAATGCGGCAATTCGAGATATTTTGGCGAATAAAGATGTTGCGGTGATACACGGACCGCCCGGTACGGGCAAAACGACGACGTTGGTTCAAGCGATTAAACGATTATGTGCAGTTGAAAATACAGTTTTAGTGACCGCGCCGAGCAATACAGCGACGGATTTATTGACCGAAAAATTAGCTTTTGAAGGTTTGAAAGTGGTTCGGTTGGGGAATATTTCGCGGGTAGATGAATCTGTCGTGCGCCACACCCTCGAATCCCAACTGTCCAATCATCCCGAAGCGAAAAATATTAAAAAAGTAAAGATAAAAGCGGCAGAATTGCGGCGCACAGCGCGAGCATTCAAACGCCGTTTTGACCACGAGGCGCGGACAAAACGAGACAAATTGTTGAGTGAAGCGAAAGATTTGGCAGCTTGGGCAAACGATTTGGAACAACGGTTGATTGACCAATTGCTCGACGGCGCGGATGTGATTACATGTACGCCCGTCGGCGCGGCGCATTCGATTTTGGACAATCGGATGTTTCGCACCGTCGTCATCGACGAAGCAGCACAGGCTTTAGAACCCGCAACTTGGATTCCCATCTTGAAAGCGACAAAAATTGTCTTAGCAGGCGACCCATTTCAATTGCCGCCGACGGTGAAATCCAATGAAGCACGCATCGGCGGTTTGGCAGTAACATTGCTCGAAAAAGCATTGATTCGATTACCCGATACGAATTTATTGAATATACAATATCGGATGAATGAGGTGATTATGAATTTTTCAAACGCTTGGTTTTATCAAGGCGTGTTGAAAGCGGCGACATCGGTGGCGCATCGCGAATTGCCGTATTTTCAAGATGAAAAACCCGTTGCCTTCATCGATACGATTGGTTGCAGTTTTGACGAACAGCAACATCCAGAAAATTTAAGTAAGTTCAATCCCGAAGAATTTTTTGTGTTGCGGGAACATTTGTATCAATTAATGGAGCTTTTCCCATACGAAAAACCCGATATTGGCATTATTTCGCCGTACCGAGAACAAGTTTTGTTAATGGAAAAGGAAATTTCCGAAGACCCGTTGTTGAAAGATTTGCCGATAACGGTGCAGACCATTGATGGATTTCAAGGGCAGGAACGCGATGTGATTTATATCTCGTTGGTTCGCTCGAATGAACAAGCTGAAATTGGGTTTTTAGCCGATTATCGGCGAATGAATGTGGCAATGACGCGGGCAAAAATGAAATTAGTAGTCGTCGGCGACAGTGGGACGATTGGGAAAAATCGATTTTATCAACATTTTTTGGATTATTGCGAATTGAAAGCGTCGTATCGGACAGCTTGGGAATTTATGAAACCGTGATATGGATAAACGGAGTCTTAAAAAAATTAAATATAATGTAGAGCACAACTTGCGTCAAGTTTGAAACTTGACGCAAGTTTATTTTACCACAACTTGCGTCAAGTTTCAAACTTGACGCAAGTTTATTTTACCAACTAAAAATAATTGGTTTGACATGTCGCCAAAGAAGTCGAAAAGCCGAAAGAATGGTTTGAATGGTTTGAATTCGTACCCAAATATTGCACCTTTTTAGATTTAAGCAAATCAAAAAAAAATCCGTATCTCAAAATGAGATACGGATTTTTTTATTTCCAAAGGTTGTAATTTTTTATTTTATAGTTTGAAAATCTCTAACCTATAAAATAAAAGAGCGTTCCCTTTGTTTTTAGTTACATACACAGTTGATTGAAAATCAATAAGTTATGTAGTAACTTAGTAGCGTGAGGGGGGCTTGAACCCCCGACCTCATGATTATGAATCATGCGCTCTGACCAGCTGAGCTACCGCGCCATTTTCCATCACAAAAAAATATTTTCTTATGACGGCGCAAAGGTACATTCTTTTTTTCAAAAAAAAAATATTTTTTTAAAAAAATATAAAAAAGAATTCCTTTTTCTTGGATAAAAAAAAATTTGCGGCAGGTTGCAACCTGCCGCAAATTTGGTATTCTAAAAAAGAATCTTTTATGGACAAAAATAGCTATTTTATTGTAAAAAAAAATAGATTGTTAACTGAATAATTTATAACTTTGAAGCGAAAAAAAGAACGCAGCCCTCTCTTTTATACATTTTTTAAACTTTGATTTAAACCAAATGTTAAAGATAAAATTTTTTCATACATTCTAGTGAGGTTGGGACAGGGCTGCATCTTTTGAAAGATTATTGAGTCATCAAACCGAATTGATAACGATTCGATGTTTTTAAACGCTGCTTACGCTGCCCTTTTTTTTTATTTTTTTTCAAAAAAAATAAAAAAGCCGTTTTTAGAACAAATTAAATTGTCCTTGACCATTGATTTTAGTATGATAAGCGATTTCTGGCTCGGCTGCTTTTAACATGCCCCCACATTGTTCGATGCTTTTGCAAAGCGTTTTTTGAATGTCGGACAAGTTTTCAGTTAAATCTTTAGTCGTGTAACGCAAAACAGACCAACCATGACTTTCTAATTCATTATTCCTTGTTTTATCATATTGCACTTGTTCGATATTCGTATGAAACTCATTGCCATCGCATTCTACATCAATATTGCGCTTTTTGCAGAAAATAACAAAATCTAATCGATATTTTTTCTTCGGCTCAACTACTACAACCCATTCTCGTTCATACTCAATTTCAAGGTCATCCATGATTTTAACCATTTTTTGTTCCAACGGGCTGCCTTTAAAAAGCGTATTTAAATTTGTTTGCCCACTCCAAAATTGTTCCGCAGTCGTTGGAATAAAACTAATTCGGTGCCCGCGTCGAGAAACAAAAGGATGCTTCAAACTCAAAAGTGTTTCAAATTCAATTTTATAATAATTCGATGTACTTTTTTGCGGCATGAAAGGTTCTTCTGGAAACAATTCGGTTCGCGCAACGATAGACATTTGTTTGATTTTACCATATTTGACCACTTTCCACTTCAAATCCTCCTTGAATTTTGCCGAATGATAAAAAGCAATATATTCAACGTCGCCTGTACGAAGGATAGCAGGTGCCGTGTTTACGGGAATCCGATACCACAATTGCTCGTGCAGGATATTCCAATCCGCGTAATCTGGCATAAATGCCACTAAAATAGTTTGTTTGGTGATGTTTTCTCTTTTCATATCAATTTTTGATTACTTTTGCAACATGCAAACCGTAAATAGAACAAATTTCTAACAAAAATTTGAAATTTTGCTGCGCATGGCACAAAAAATTTCATTTTTTAACGTTTTTTTAAGAAAACATTGGGCTACCTAAAACGTTCATTTTACGTGTTGTAAGCGTCTGAATATTATTCATTTAAAAATAAGAAGTTAAAATGAGAAAAATTATTTCTATATTCGTTTTTTCTTGCATTAGTTTATGTCCACAAATCGCAGGTGCGCAAATTAAGGAACGAAAAATTCCGAAAGAAACGGAACAAACCGAAAGAAATTCGTCTAAATCAAGTAAATCCGACGATTATTTTGATGAAAGTGGCGGTTTTAAGCACCACTTGCAATATATGTTTCATACGAATTATTCCATTTTTCAGATTTTTGGAGGCAGTTTCAGCCTACGCCTTGACCCAAGTATCGGCTATAAAATTAATAAATGGGCTTCTGCGGGCGTGACGACGGGCATCACCTATTCATATAGTCGATATGTGAATCCGAATACGGGTGTGCCGGGTGCTTTGAGTCAGGTGGATTATAATTATGGTGTATATGGTCGCGCAAAATTGTTCAACAGTTTTTTCATTCATACCGATTACAAATTGGCAACTTATGAACGTCCTTTTAGGGATAATACGGGCAATGTTTTCAATTTGAAACAAGCCAACCAACAAGAGTGCAATGTTGGGGCAGCATATCGGTCCGGAAGTGCGGCTTGGGGGACGGAGTTAATGTTGTTATATGATGTGCTATACAATCCCGCAGTCAGTTTTAAAACAACGCCTTTGGATTTTAAAATGGGTTTAACTTATAATTTTTAATGCCTTATAAATCAATGAGTTAAACTAATTCGGCATCAATTTTAACAAAATGAATTACACCTAACAGGTTTGGAAAACCTGTTAGGTGTGTGCCCAAATTAAAAATCGTATCCAATCGAAAAATGCCATATTGGATTTTGTATTTTCCGCGTTTCAATGCCCCAAGCCCTGTCAATCCGCACCATATACCCAAACAGCAAAAATCTGCCGCCAATCCCATAACCTGCCACTAACGGGTCTTTGAAATAATTGACTGTCACAATTATCGGCGGTTCGCCCGGAGGAACCACAATCGTATTCAATGGATTGTCCTTGCGGAAAGGAGAAGTGCCATGCCAAGCCGTTCCCATATCAAAAAAGCCCACTAATTGCAAATTGCGCCAGAAAGAACTCATCGGACGATTGATGATATAACGCATCACTGGAACGCGTAATTCGCTGTTTATCAAAGCATAAGAACTCCCATTCCGAATATTTGTTCCAAATCCGCGCAAATTTGCAGCCAATGCTTGATAAGCATAATCGCCTTTTGGCGTAGCAACGCTTGTCCCAAAACCTTGAAATAAAGAATTATCCGTCCCTCCCAAATAATTTAAAATCTTTTCAGAACCCAAAGAGGTCGCGCCTGCTGCCCGAATTGCAAAAATGGAATGACGGTCTAACCGTTGATAATGCCGCGCATCAAAACTTAAAACGCTCATAAATCCTTTATTTGCATTGAATTGTAATTTATCAATAAAATCAATTTGAAATTTTTTAATCACTTCTGCACTGAATTTATATCGAGTGCCATTTTTGATATTCACGCCCGCGTCTAAGGTGTTGTCAAAAACGTATTCTAATTTCACTCCAAATCGTTGTTCTGTAACCGAAGGTAGGTGCAAACTTGCCGAATCAGTTGCCAAAGCCGTGTATCTATCGAAGCGCGTCGTTGCGGAAGCGCGCAAAGAGGTGAAAATATCCAATGGATAGCGGATTTCCATCTGTGCTAAGGACACCGATTCGCGTGATTTGCTCGCATCTGAAGCATTGCTGCCACCAAAAGAATATTTGGTTGCCTTGTGATATAATGCGTAACGCCTATCTAATTGATGCTTTTTGTCGTCAAAAAGCAAATAATATTCTGCTCCATTAAAAGATGTTGGAATTCTGACCCCGCCTTCAAGTTGATAATCTTCCAATAAATCTTTAAAATTGGCTTTCATCAACAAGCCCATTGGCTGCGTTGTAAATCCTTCGGGAGACCCTGCATAACTATTCAGCCCACCAAACAAAGGACTATTATCCATCGTCGTCGTTATAAAATCATTTCTAAACTTCAAACGATATGGTGTAATGCGGCTTTGGCGAAATAAAATTTTGCGTTCGGGTTCAGGCGATGTCACAGGTTCGCCATTTCGAGAAACAGAGGAAGATTCCGTTGTCCAAACTTTTTTCTCTCGTTTGGGCGCAGGCGTTCTAATTTCAGTTACCGTAACTGCTTCATCCTTAATGACTTGTACTGTTTTTGGAGCTTCTGTATGGTCAAATTCGGTTTGAAAGGAGTAATTATCAATATCCAATTTGGCAGAATCTTTTTTAGGGGATTCGGGTGCTTTTGCAGGCACTGCATTGGAAGACGGTTTATTCAACGCGGGTTCTGGAATCGTCGTTTCCACTTTCGGTTTAGGAGGCGTTTTCACCTCCTGACTCTTCATTTTTTGCGCCATTTTCCATTGTTCCGTAAACATCGGAGTCCGCGCGGAATCTGGTTGTATGGGTAAAACACGAATATGAGGTTTACGCTCTTTGTAAAATAATTCAGCGACTTTATTCACACGCGGCGCAGTACTTTGCAACGCTAAATTGCGGTCTCCGTTAGAATTATTTTTCACAATCGCAATCGTTTTATAAATATCTTTAAACCGAATGGAATCGACTTTATTGGTATCCATTTTCGTCATAACAGAGTCAATTACAATCGAATACACCTGTTTTAAAGAATCATATTTCATGTTTTTATCGCCTTGTGCAAAAGCGATGGGTTCTCCATTTTTCAAATAAAACGTCACTTTCGTATAATCAAAAACATCTTCTAAATGCCCGATTTGCCGATTCGCAACCCCACTTTCATCACTTATATAAGAAAAAAAGAAAGTATCGATTGCCGCAGGTTGAGATTCATTCACCATCGGCGTATTCGTAATGCGCACCAAATTTTTAGACGTATCTTCTAAATTTTTATAAAAAATATCGTAATGTGCTGTGGGTAAAACAGAATCTAACTTATTGTTTTCCAATCGATTAACCGTTCGGTTGGAAACGAAAAGAATTCCTTTTTTATCCCTGATATGAACAAAAACAGGTTCCGCATCATCCCATAAATCATGGGTGATGCGCCGATATTGTCGATTCGCCGTATTATAAGTATAAATATCTGAAAAACCGTGCATCGTCGCGCCCATCACCAATTCACGCGGGTTCATATAATCAATGCTATTGATGCGTTGGAATTCTCTAACAAATTCTTCTGTGGTTTTTAAGTGTTTTTCAAAATTATAATCGGTCAAATACACAATATCCCGTTTTTCGTGCACAATTGCAATCCGTTGATTGTCTGGATTCCAAGCCACTAATGGATAATTATAATCCGTTGCTTGAAACGGATTGCGCCCACCGCCTTGAAAAATCATCGTCCTTTTGCCCGTCGCAACCTCTTGAACGTAAACTTTAAATTTGCCAATTTCATTTAAAACATAACAAACGTGTTTGCCATCAGGACTAATTTTAAGGTTGGTCAAGGGCAATTTTCGTTTATTTTTCAGTTTTAACTCGTTTGCAATGCTCGGAACGACTTCATTTTGGTATCTTTTTTTGAAATATTCCATGCAAGACAGCGCGATGCCTTCGTAACTGCCCCCTAAAACGTACTGAAAACCTTCCTCCAAACTCCGATTTATCCGCGTCAAATACAACAAATTGCTTACATTCGACTTACCAAATTGTTGCGAAATGTAATTCCAAAACGCATGTCCCGCCAAACGCGGCTCCGCTTCCGCAAAACGATTGAAATTTTTATACCTTTTGTTTTGAAAAATATCCCGCATTTGATTGTCCAAATCACTATTCCATTCCTCGCCGATGTACGCCACCAAACCTTGTTTGTACCATTCGGGCAAATTCAACAAAACCGCATTTTGAACAATTTCTTGCAAATTCGACCCAAACAACATCGCATTTAAAAAAACCGTTGCCACTCCTTCCCGTACCTGCTTACGCAAGTTTTGATGATTGCCGTCGAAATAAACAAAAATCTTTTCTCCAACCACTTTGACTTGTCCGTGCGTTGTAACGAAGGTTTCTTCCGAACCGATATTACTTTGTTTCAAATCTGTAATATCCACATATACAATAAGTTCCGGCTTGAAACTCAACCGATGTTCCAATACTTTTTGAATTTCTTCAAAATCGGCTTCTGCAATCATCGCTGCCGCCTGCCCAATATTTCTGCCTTCCCCGTACCAATAAGTGGTGAAATTTTCACTCTCGTATTGAGACCATTCATCAAAATTTCGATGAAATTGCACTCTATTTTTGCCAAACTCGACGCGGCTTACTTGTGTAAAACCATTTGTCGCGCTGAGGACAAATAACAGTATCGTCAATCTTCTAAAAAGAGGTTTCATTCTATGCATTTTTATCTTTTTAAGTATTCTATACCACTCCATTTTTGAGCATACAAGTTACAAAGGCGAACAAAAGTTTTGTTGCTTCGTAACTTTTGTTCTTAAAACGAACTTTTCACTTCAAAATTAAAATATTTTCTGGACTTTTGCAGAAAAATTGAATTTCTTTTTAAAATTACGATTTAAAAAACATTGTTTTGAAAGCTAAAAAATCATTCGGACAGCATTTCCTGCATCGCCAAGACATCGCGCAACGGATTGTAAATGGATTGTTATTGACAGAAAAGTATCCGCGTATCTTGGAAATTGGTCCGGGAAAAGGTGTTTTGACCCAATATTTGTTGGAAAAAAAAGCGCAAGGCGTTGACTTGAAGGCGGTGGAAGCAGACCGTGATATGGTGGATTATTTGGAGGAACATTATCCTGTGTTGAATGGCTGTGTTTTGGAAGAAGATTTTTTAAAATTGGATTTAGCGAATCTTTTTAATCAAGAATTTTGTTTAATTGGCAATTTTCCATATAATATTTCTTCTCAAATCCTTTTCAAAATGATTGATTTTAAAACATTCATTCCTGAAATGGTGGGTATGTTTCAAAAAGAAGTGGCGGAACGTGTTGTGGCAGGTCCAGGTAGCAAAACTTATGGGATTTTAAGCGTTTTGTGTCAAGCCTTTTATGAAACAAAATATTTATTTACCGTTGATAAATCGGCGTTCAACCCGCCACCGCAAGTGCAATCGGGCGTGATTCGGTTGACGCGAAAAGCCAATTTAAATTTGGGTTGTGATGAGAAATTATTTAAACAAGTGGTTAAAGCAGCGTTCGGACAACGTCGGAAAATGTTGCGCAACTCTTTGCAAACGGTTTTTGGAGAAACGCCGATTCCAGAAACAGATTTTTTTACCAAACGCCCTGAGCAATTGTCGTTGGAAGCCTTTATTGAATTGACGCAATGGATTACAAAATTGCGTGCAGTTTGAAGTTGTGATACGAAACGGGATAAAAAATTACGATGCGAATTGGAACACAGATGACGCGGATTTTGCGGATTTACACGGATTTTTTTGAATTTAGGTTTAAAATCCAACTTAAATTCAAAAAAATCCGTGTAAATCCGCAAAATTCGCGTCATCTGCGTTCCAATTCGCATCGTAATTTTTTATCTCATTTCGCATCACAAAATTGAAAACTAAACCTTATTTTTCCACTTTCGCCAAACACTCATTCAATTTTTCATAAGCTGCTTCCGTCGATTTAAACAACCGTTTAATTTTTTGATGAAATGCTTCGTCGGGATACAGGTGGAAAAAACCTTGTTCGGCGGCATCAAAAGCCTGTTCAATCTTATTCAAACCGAGAATAGGTTCTTGCTGCATTTTGCAAACATTCAAATTAATTGCCGCCGCACCCGGAAATTTGCGGTCATAAAAAGCCGTCGTCGCCGTTGAAAAACGAATAAAATCCGCTAATTCGTCATTCGCATCTAAGGTTTTCAACATGCCATCCAGCAGTTTATATTTATTAATTAAAACATGCGTCTGCTTGTAAATCTCTTGTTTCAAAGATTTGATTAATTTTTCTTCCATGTAATAGGGGTTCGATTTGTAATATTGGATAAAAATTTATTGTAAGCCACAGAATCTGCGAAATTTCGATAAACATTCGGTACAAAAAGTTGGTCGCCTCCACCTGCTAAATTATATTTTGCTTTATAAGCATCCACCAATTTATTCGGCGCGCTTGCAATCGGCTGGGCGGCAGCCTTGCCTTTCCAAACTTTCATGCCTCCTGCGGGCACCGTAAATTCAATAAGTTCGCTAAACGCATTCCATTCGGGTTGAACGGCTGTGCCGCCAATGATTTCTGCATAATTGGCAGGCGCAGTCGCCGTCCAATAACCGCCCGTCGGAAAAGAACCCGAACCCCCAATCACCCGATAAATTTTCGTACCCGCCGCTAAGGTAACATCCACCGCACTCACAAAATTCGGTGCTTCAGACGCAGGCAAACTCAACGTGGAATCCACAGGCGTTGGCAAAATCATCGTTCTCGGCAAGCCATTCGCCACAAACGCGCCTTTGGAAATGCCCGGAATCGCATCTACGCCGTCGTCAATTAAAACCCGTTGATGAAAAATACTTTTCGCATTCAACATCGCCGTATATAAATCTTTGTGCGGCGTGTAAAGTTTGAAGGTATTTTCCATGATGAAATTATTCAAACCCGTCGTGTCAATCCAAGATTTAACCTTCAGCCGCGCACTCGCACTGATACTGGTGTCCAATCGGTCAATCCAACTGTAATTGGGACCGACGATAATGGGTTCTTGTTTGCAATTGCAAAACATC
This sequence comes from Bacteroidota bacterium, assembly GCA_039795795.1. Classification (GTDB taxonomy): domain Bacteria; phylum Bacteroidota; class Bacteroidia; order Chitinophagales; family Saprospiraceae; genus JAAFJT01. Next base: position 12,578 of record JBDKKX010000043.1, read on the forward strand.
GTTGCTGCCAATAAAAGGCAGATAAAAATAGGAACAGTTCTCATGGAGAATGGTTTTAATGATAAATCGTTTTAGGTGAAATCCAAAAAGGAACCGTATTATAAACACGGTTTCAAATTTGGGCGCAAGATAGTTGAAAAAAAAGCAATTTTATAATTTTCAATTATAGATAAGGCATGCAAAATAAATAAAATATCTAAAAAAGCATTTCATCGAATCCTTTAAAAGTAAGAAAGTTTATATATTTTTTTTAAAATTAGCAGAGAAATCGTATTTTTGAAACAAGTTCGGGAAACTTTCCACGTTTCCCGAACTTTTTGAAAAGGAACTGCCTTTTTATTTTGTGGGTAATGGACAGCATCAATGAATTAACTTGCGCCAAATTATAACTATTGGATAATCAATCTTTTAAATTATTTCAGTTCGTATCCTTTTAATTTGTCCAAGTACTTAACTCCTTATTTGAATGATGAAATTAAAAAATTTCTTCTTACTTAGTTTAATTTTTGCGGCGTGCCAACAGCCTGCCCCGCAAAAATCCAAAACGCATCTCGAAAAATCCAATTTTGGCACTTTGCCAAATGGTCAAACCGTCACGCGTTACACGCTCCACAATGACAAAGGCATGTCTATCGGCATTATGACGTATGGTGCCGCCATCACGACTTGGACTGCTCCCGATAAAACAGGTAAATATGAAGATATAACCTTAGGTTGTGATAGTTTGGCGGGTTATTTAGCGGGCGTTCCTTATTTTGGGGCGGTTGTGGGGCGTTATGGCAACCGAATTGCACATGGAAAGTTCCATTTGGAAGGTAAAACTTACAATTTAGCGACGAACAATGGTGCAAATCATTTACACGGTGGCATGAAAGGTTTTGATAAAGTGAATTGGACTGCTGTGCCCACCGATGGCGATGAACCTACTTTGAAATTGACGTACAAGAGCCCCGATGGTGAAGAAAGTTATCCGGGAAATCTTGCGGTGGAAGTGGTTTACACGTTGCAAAAAGACAATTCGGTGAAAATGGCGTACACCGCTACGACGGATAAAACTACGGTTGTCAATTTGACCAATCACGCTTATTTCAATTTGGCGGGCGATGGGAAAAGCATTTTAGACCATAATATAACTTTGAATGCTGCTCAATTTTTGCCTGTGGACAAGGGTTTGATTCCGACAGGTGTGCTTCAACCTGTGGTAGGAACGCCTTTTGATTTTACGAAATCGTTCAAAATTGGCGCACGGATTAATGATACGTTGAATCCGCAAATCCAATTGGGCGGCGGTTACGACCATGCTTGGATTTTGGATAAAGGACAAAGTGGATTGAATTTAGCAGCGACTTTAAGTGAGCCGACGAGTGGGCGCGTGATGGAAGTTTACACGACGGAACCAGCGATTCAATTTTACACGGGAAATTTTTTAGATGGTACGATTCATGGTAAAAAGGGGATTCAATATGCGAAACGTTCTGGGCTTTGCCTCGAAACAGAACATTATCCCGACGCGCCGAATCAAGCAAAATTTCCAACCACCGTTTTAAAACCACAGGAAAAATATCAGACGACCACGATTTATAAATTTTCAGTAAAATAAAGCCACGAATTACACGAATTTCCACGAATTTTAGCAGCTCAATTCGTGGAAATTCGTGTAATTCGTGGCTTACATGGCGAAAATATTCGGAATTTCTCTCTGAATTTTCTGCAACAAAGGTTGGAATTGGAAATAGCCTGCTAAGGGAAATCCTAATTCAGCCCTTGTTTTCAAAGCCGTCGTTCGGTCGATTTGAATCCGTTTACTCCCCGTTTGTTCCGCCAAAAGTTGGGCTTGACAAGAACGTTCCATCGTGATAAACCACCAAACCGCTTCTTCCACCGTTTGTCCACAAGTCAAAAGTCCGTGATTTTGCAAAATCGCCGCCTTATAATTACCAATCGCTTTGGCGATGCGTTGACCTTCTTCGACTTCATTAGCAACGCCGCCATAATCGCTATAAAGCCCATGGTCTTCAAAAAAAGCACAAGCATCTTGAGTCAAAGGTTCAAGCAACCTGCCCAAACACGAAAAAGTTTTGCCATAAATGGAATGCGCATGCGCCGCCGCAACCACCTCAGGACGCGCTAAATGCACTTGCGAATGAATGGCAAAAGCCGCTCGATTCACCGAATATTTCCCTTCAACCACTTTGCCTTCATGGTCGCAGAGAATCAAATCCGATATTTTGATGCTGCCAAAATCCACTCCAAAGCCATTGACCCAAAAATGGTCGGGCTTTTCAGGGTCTCGCGCCGTGATATGACCTGCGACTCCTTCGTTGAAACCGAATTTGTCAAAGAGGCGAAACGCAGCAACCAACATTTGTTGGCGATGCAAACGCGCTTCTGCATGCGAAGCAAATTGCAATTTAATTGGAATCCCTTTGATCATTGATAATACGCCAGTAGGGACGTTCGAGTTATTCATAATTGAGCAATTATACGATTAAGGTTGAATGAAAAAGAAGCAAAGCTAAACTTTTTTTAAATGCCATTTCTCGCACAAGTTCGGGAAACTTGGAAAGTTTCCCGAACTTTATGGGCGAATTTATTAAAATGCTTTTACTTAAAATAAAGATGCGATATAAGTCAGTCGTCCCAACTTACATCGCACCCTCAACTTAACATCTATAAACACTTATTTCACAATAAGTTACAAGAATGAATGTCCAATTAATAACCCGGATTTTGCGTCAACACACCTGGTTGTAAATCTATTTGCGCTTGTGGAATCGGCCAATATTCTGATTTGCCTGCTTTGAAAGTCGCATTACCAAAACGAACGACCAATATTTTGCTTTCATAAGCCAAATATGCGTTCATTTCGGTCGCTGTTACGCCCCAACGATTCAAATCGTAAAAACGATGCCCTTCTTGTGATAATTCCAATTTGCGCTCAAAACGCACTGCCGCCCGTGCATCTGCTTGGTTTGCAAACGCCGTATAATTACCAATCACATATTTCGCAGCAGGCGTAGCACCATTCATCACAAAACCTGCTGGATTCGCTGCCCGTGTACGCACTTGGTTCACATAATCTAATGCTTTCGTCAAGCCTGCTGCCCCACTTACCTCCACTTCGCATTCCGCCGCCATCAACAACACATCTGCATACCGAATCACAGGATAATTCAACGCCGTGTAACCGCGTGTCCAAGAACTACCATCTGTATAAGCAGCAAATTGCGCCTTTGAAATCATGAATTTTTTAGGCGAATACGGACCTGCATCTGCTTGGTCGCGCACCCACCCTGTACCAGGATGATTGCCCCAATCTAAATACGGAACTCCCCGACGACCCATCGTATGGTCAATCCGCGGGTCCACATTGTCTGGATCTACCGTAAACGTCGCTGCCGCAGCAACCCCTTGGTCGTTTTTAACCGATTTCGCTGCGGAATTGTAAGAACCATCCAAATAAGGCAAACCTGTTGCATCCGTCCGATAAGAATTACCCATTTCGATACTGGGTTGGAAGAAACCACAGCATCCTACCGCAGGACTCGTATAAGTAAAATTCAACACAAAATCAGGTTGTGCATTGTTGACCGTACCTGTATTAACCGCAGCTTGTACAGAGAAAACATGCTCTGAATTATTCTCTGTCTCCACATTGAACGCATCATTGAATTTCGGAGCCAACGCGTATTTTGCACCTCCTGTCGTTTTGCCACTTGTAATCGCCGCATTGAACAATGTCAATGCTTCAGCATATTTCTTTTGGAACAATTGCGCTTTGCCCAAATAAATACCTGCTGCCCATTTATTAGCCCGTCCAAGCGCCCCTTGCGTTTCTGGCAAATTCTCATAAGCAAATTTAAAATCCGCTTCAATTTGCGCCCAAACTGTACCCGAATTCGCTACTTTTTCTGGTGCAGCGGTATTTTCGTCAATGTAAGGCACTTTATTGAAAGTCTTTTGCAAATCAAAATAATAGTGCCCGCGCAAAAAACGAGCCTCCCCTGTCATGCGTTTCTTATCATCCGCCGAGATGTCCCCAATCGGTTTAGACAAAGCTTTTAAAGTCGCATTGCAACGCGCAATCCCTTCATAACAGCCTTTCCATTTAAAATTCGGAATATTACTCGAAGCCAACGTTTCAAATCGTTGCACAGGATTTGCTTGTGCTTGGTCCCCTGCATCCGTTCCTTTATTGGCTTCGCCGCCTTGTACACTGCCGCCAACCCAGTTGCTCGAACCCGCGTAAAAATCAC
>JBDKKX010000044.1:0-16631 GCA_039795795.1 Bacteroidota bacterium
CTATTAGAAGATTTATTAGTTAACTAAGTTAACCTTAATTAAATAGCTTTTTCCCCAAAACATTCCTCTAATTATTTGATAATCAAATAATTAGAGGAATGTTACTGATACCAATTTAAAAGCGTCTATCCCACGACCACCATGGATGAACGGGCGAAAGCGGCGCAAGAAGGCAATCATAGAATTGAGTTTTTAGCCCGTCCTGGGGTTCATTTATTATCCGAAAATTTGCAACAGTTGAGCCGAAATCAAATGCCTGCTGCAGCTTTTTCAAGTAATATTGGCGGCATGAGTGCGCATTGGACGTGCGCTTGCCCAAGTCCGGGTCGCGGAGAACGCATTCCTTTCATTGCGGAATCGGAACAAATGGATGCGTTCTCCAAAGCAAAAGCACTGTTAAGTGTCACCCAAGATGCCTTTCCCGAAACGCCTGAAAGTTTAGCGATTCAGCGTATTTTAGGCAATTTTTTGAATGATAAATTGCCCACCGATAGGCAAGTTCAAAAAATGCCTTTGGCTTGTAAAGTCAATGAACGGGGTGAACTCTATTGGGTCGGTGCGGATGTGATTTTGGGCAAACTGGCAGAACCCAATTACAAAAGCAATTTTGAAATCCATTCAGACACCCTTTGCCGTCGTTTGAATACAGAAGGGGGAAAAATTACAAGTGCTGTGCTTGAAAATTTGAAAACCAAAACGCAAGAAGTCGTAAAAGCTAAGATTTTTATCGTTGCGGCAGACGCTTATCGCACGCCTCAACTTTTGTGGGCTTCCAACATTCGCCCCAAAGCATTAGGGCATTATTTGAATGAACATCCCTTTATTTTCACTTTTGTAGCATTAAAAGACGCACTAATTGATAAATCCGCATCTGCCAAAACGTATGACCCTTCGCAACGCAAAGAACCTACAATTGGTGTTTTTTGGGTTCCATTCGATGCGGTGCACCACCCACATCATGGACAAGTGATGCACATGGATGTTTCACCGATAAAAATAGCAACGCGGGGAAATCCCAAACATATTGTGGGTTTGGGCTGGGGCTGTTTGAAAGAAATGCGATTTGAAGACCATATTGAGTTTTCAAAAACCGCAAAAGATTGGCTCGGTATGCCTCAAATGACGTTAAAATTCGGCTATACGGAGCAGGATAAAAAAGCCATTGCGGATACTTTTAGAATGCAAAAAGAAATAGCCGCCGCTTTTGGCAAAACGTTGGACGAAGGTACGCAAACGTTAATGCCCGCAGGGATGTCTTTGCACACACAAGGCACGGTTCGCATGGGCGAGTGGAATGATGGAACATCCGTTTGCAATAGTTATTCAAAAGTTTGGAATTATGACAATTTGTTTGTCGGTGGGAATGGCGTTATTCCAACCCCTTTGACATGTAATATCACCTTGTCGAGTGTGGCTATGGCGGTACGGTCTGCCGAAAAAATGATTAAAGATTGTTTTGCGCACTAAGTAAGAATGAATCCGCAATTTCTGCTTTGGAAAAGGGGAGACAATGGGAAAATGGAGTTGAATTCGCTTTTTTCATGCTAAGAAAACCAAGTAATGATTGTCACTTTTCGCACCCAATATCGTTACTTTATCTATACGCATACATAATTGAACTGTAATCAAATTGTTATGAATACTTTTTTAAAAATATTTAAAAAAAATTTATATTATAGTGCAAACAATGTTTAAATTAGCGGCTTAATCGCAACTCATATTCCATTTTTTGAAAGTTCATCATTGCATATCTTTTTGAAATATCATTTTAAAATAATGTGCAATGATAAGAAATTGGATTCCTACGGAATGACAAAAAAACTACGGAATGACAAGTTTTTTTTTGTCATTCCGTAGGAACGAAATCCCTTTGTTTTACTTTTTAAAAATTCATCCTTACAGCACAATGCACCCAACAGCGCAATCTATCTATCAAAATATCCTACGGCGGGCTGCCGATGAATGGGGCATTGAGACCGAGGATGCCGAAAAATCCATCGGACAAAATTTTGACCCCTTAGTACGTTTTCTCGCGGGCGCGTGTGCGCAGGAGTTGGAAGGCGTGTATGCACACCTGAATGAGACAGAATTGCGCTTGCAAGATAGGCTTTCTCGTTTATTGTTGCCTGAATATTTACAACATCCGCGTCCCGCACACGGTTTGGTAACTGCTGCACCGTATCGGCATTTGCTGGACGTAGATGAAACCCTTTCGTTGTTGCGCAAGACGGATGAAGGCGACAATTTTGCTTTCGCGCCGATTCAGCCGACTCGATTGATGGAAGCCGATTTAAAAGTGGTGATTGCAGATAGTCAAATCTTGGATTTGCGTAAAAAGGCAATTCCGCGCCTCAAATCGGATAAAATAGAACCCGATACGTTTACGACTTTATTGCTCGGCATTGAAACGCCTTTAATGATTTCGGATTGGCAAGGGATCAGTTTGTATTTTGATTTGAAAAACAGTTTCGATATTTCTGAAAAAACACGCTTTTTTCAACAATTATCTTCCTCTAAAATCGAATTAAATGGGCAGTTGGTCAGTGTTCAATCTGGTTTTCCGCACGTTGAGGCAAACGTGTCCCAGCAACTCAATGGCGAAGAACGCACTCGACATCGGGTCCGAATGGCGTATCAACATCATTTTTTAACGATTTGGGCAACGAAACAGACAGAAATGGCGATTCAACCACCGACAGAACAGGTTTTACGCGGTCATTTGTCGCATTACGGGCTATCGGAAGCGGCGATAACCGCGCAATTGAATCGACTGGGCGACAAAACAAATGAATTGGTATTGACTTGGTTGAAAATTCGGTTGCCTCGTTCTTTGAGCATTCGGGATTTGGAAAGTCGGTTATCGGTTCGTTTTAATGTCTTTCCTGTGGTGAATCGGCGATTATGCGGTATTCATGCGGGGGAACACTTTTTTGTTCAAAACAATTCGATTAAGTGTGTTCACATTCAACCCGAAGAACCTTTTGCAGGGATTCGGGTGGTGCGCAATGAAAGTGTGCATCAAAATTTGACTTTTCGACCGTTTTCGCAGTTTCGGGAAAGCAATGAACCCACTTATACCATTCGGTATGGGGGGATGGGCAGTCGGGATAATTACCGCGCTTGGCAACGGTTGGCGTATCTATTAGGCGTGTTGCGCGACGAGTATAAACAGCAAGATTGGATTCAAAAAGCGGGTACTGCTTTGTCTTTGGAAGAAATTCACCAGATTTTGGGCAAAAAAGTATCTGCGGTGGATGCCAAACAACCGACTTTTCAAGACATCTATATCTTGTTGCATGCTGGTTTTTCTGGAAATGGTACCCGATTTCGAGTTGAATATTGGACTTGTCGGGGTTCGGCGGCGAATAAAATTGCAGTTCAAAGCCGTTTGACTACAACGGTTGCGGATTTGGAATCGGATTCGATTGAATTTGTCACCACGACGGAAGGCGGTTTGGATGCACCCGATGAATTAGCGCGGATGGAAACTTTACGCGGGATGTTATTGCGCCGCGACCGCATTGTGACGAAAGAAGATGTGAAATCTTTTTGTCGAGAGGAGTTGCGAACGCAAATTTTGGGTGTGGTGGTTCGGACGGTCATTGGTCAAGACCCTCGTTTTCAATTTGGGATGACTCGCTTAACGGAAGTCATTTTAACGCCGAATCCGAATGCGTCTGTTGAAAATTGGGAATCGGTTTGTAATCGGTTACAATGGATGTTGGAAGAGCAATCTTTTTCGGCAGTGCCGTTTAAAGTGAGCATTCATTAGTTTCTAACTGAAAAAAGGTTGAAAAAGTCAAAAAAGAATTAACTTTGCCTAAAATATATTTTTATGCAAAATATCTTATTGTATGTAGAGAGTGAAATGGATAAGCAAATTATACAAAATATCCTAATTGCTGCGCAATATCCGATTGAGCGTATGGCGATAGAAGTTGCAGGCAGCAAGTTTAATGTTATAAAATTTGCAACGAATCGTGCCAAATCGCCAATTCAAAATATTATTGTTGCGGCATTTGTAGATGCAGATACCGTATATGTGCAAGAAGCGATTGAACAAAATAAAATTCGCTTTAATAGGGTAAATGTAGAAGTGTTTTTTGCGATTCCGACGCTTGAAAGTTGGGTCTTTGCGGATGATGTATTACTCAAAAAGCAAATACCAAGTCAATTCCAACGCGACGCGGCGCGAATGCCATTGCCCGAAGAAATTTTTTATCCTAAACAACTTTTAAGCAATTGGTTAAAAAATAAAAATGCTAAAAGTTTGGGTGAAACTTATCGCTTTTTGACGCAAATGGATATAACGCGAGCCGTGACACGTTGTCCGTCGTTAAGTTATTTTTTGCAACGCGTAGGTGTGTTGTTAGAATTGCCTTCTAATTTAGTTCAACCCGTCGAAAACGCTTTAGCGGACGCATTGCCGAAACGCATTTTTGCCAATTTATTGAAGGAGGTTGCGTTACCGAATACGGTTGTTTTTCGGACGCTGAGTGGCAATCATATTACGGTTGACGAATTAAAAAAAGCGGTCTTGCAGGAAGACGCTATTGGAAAAGAATATATTGGGCGGGTGTTGCGTGTGGCGAGAGATATTATCAAAAATCAAGCAAAACAACTATGAATTTAACACCGAGTATGCTTATTTTCGCTACAAACCATGACGAAAGTACCGCAGAAAGCATTCAATTAGCCCAATCTATCCTAGATGAAAAGGATAAAACGCTTTTAGGAGAGGCGGCTATAAGGCAATTTCTTTTACCCAGTTTGGAAGCGGTCGCTCAACAACCTTTGATGATTTTTTCGCATGGCGAAAAGCATCGTTTTATCGGAAATGATGGTGAACCCGCTTTTACAATGGAAGATATTGCATTATTAGCACATCGCAAATCTTTTGTTTACGCTTGTTGGACGGCGGTTCAATTAGGCAAAACGGCTGCGAAACAACCACATTGTTGGTATGCGGGTTACAACAATGCCGTTATTACAGGCGGCAGTGATATTCCGAATGAAATGCAACAGATTTTTAGGTTCATAAAAAATAATTTTTATGCGTTGCAAAAACAGGAAGATATTCTTCTTTTTTTACAAGCATTAGCAGACCTTTGTAATCAAACCGAGGCATATTATTTGGAAAAGTATCCTGAGTCTTTGGATTATATTGGCATTGCAACTACTTTGCGCAATATTTGGGCAAAATTAGAAATTTGGACTGCAAATGAAAAATTTGCTCATCCCGAAGCGATAGAACCATTGCTTTGGTAAATGGTATCTGTCCATCATTGAACGGGTTATTCAAGGGTGTAAAATCGGTGTATCCAATCTGCTATACATTTTTAAAAAAAATATTCAAAAATATTCAAAAGGATTTGGTAATGTAAAAGTATTTGTATAAGTTTGCATCAGAAAGCAATCCACCATTGCCTTTCTCGTAAAAATTAGCTTTTTAAAAATTCAAATTTCAATGAAAATAAATAAAAATCAAACAGACATTACGTCTATTATAGCGTCGTCTTCGTTGGGCACGTTGATTGAATGGTATGATTTCTACATTTTCGGCACGTTGGCAACCATCATGGGCATTAAATTTTTCCCTGCCGACAATCCTACGGCTTCTTTACTTTCTACCTTAGCCACTTTTGCAGCAGGTTTCATCGTTAGACCTTTTGGTGCCTTGTTTTTTGGGCGATTGGGCGATTTAATTGGTCGAAAATACACTTTTTTAGTGACTTTGGTGCTGATGGGCAGTTCGACCTTCGTGATTGGGGCGATTCCGACTTACGAATCCATTGGTTGGCTCTCGTCTTTGATGGTTTTAATTTTGCGCTTATTGCAAGGTTTGGCGGTTGGCGGAGAATATGGAGGCGCAGTTATCTACGTTGCCGAACACAGTCACTTGCGAGAACGCGGTTTTAGAACCTCGTGGATACAAACGACTCCGACTTTGGGATTATTTGTCTCTTTAATGGTCATTTTAATCACCAAACAATCCATGACCGAAGCGCAATTCAACGATTGGGGATGGCGATTGCCGTTTTTGTTATCCATTATATTGGTAGCCGTTTCGTTCATCGTGCGAGTGAAAATGGAGGAATCGCCCTTATTCCAACAATTGCAACTCAAAGAGGAGACTTCGCAGAATCCTTTAAAAGACACTTTGGGCAATCCAACCAATTTTAGATTGATTTTGATGGCATTATTTGCAGTCGTGATGGGCAGTGGCGTGATTTGGTACACGAGTCAGTTTTACGCTCGTTTATTTTTAATCAATGGTTGTAAAGTGGACGCAATCCAAGTGGATAGTTGGTTATGCGTTGCTTTACTCTGTGGGACAAGCGGCTTTATCTTCTTTGGTTGGCTTTCCGACAAGATTGGACGCAAACCTATTTTAATGACAGGAATGGGATTAGCTATCTTGACGACTAAACCCATTTTTCAAGAACTGTATAAGATTGCGAATCCAAGCGAAAATCGCGAAGTGAAAAAGATGACAGAATATACCATCAATGCCATTCAAATATTTAGTGAAGTGACCCCTAAGTTGGATACCATTCAAAAAACAGTTGAAACTCATTTATACTTGGGCGGCACTTTGAATATTACCTCTAAGAAAGAAATTTTATTTGCCAATCCTGATACTAAACCCAAAGATTATAAGGTAGAGATTAAGAAATCGGTTACAATTGGAACTTATTACAAATATTATGTCGTTTTTTATCTGACTTTATTGGTTTTGTTAGTGACAATGGTTTACGCGCCGATTGCAGCATTTTTAGTAGATTTATTTTCTACAAAAATTCGATATACCTCTTTGTCTTTGCCTTACCATATTGGAAATGGTGTTTTTGGAGGATTAGTGCCCCTTTTTGCGACGATTTTGTTTGAATATTCTAAAACCGATGAAAAACCGTTTGGGGATCCATTAGCGGGTTTGGATTATCCCATGACCATTGCCCTCATTTGTCTCATCATCGGAACGTTTTTCTTACCGCGCAATTCCAAAGAACGAGAAAAAATCGGCGGCAACCGTGAATATCAATTTTAATTTCAAACTTTTTAAAAATATCAAAATTATGTTAGGATTATATGACCATTGGATGGTAAAAATATTGGTAATCATTTGTATCGGATTGAGTTTTAAATCTTTGCCTGCTTCGATTGCGAATGTGATGCGCAAAATCGTCGGTTTGGGCTGCATTGTATTGGCGATTGTTGCAACTTTCTTTTTCATCAAAATCGGCATGGATGAAATGAGTGCCTCCAAAGTGGTTGCAGCTAAATTGACGACGAATCGCATTCAATGGACGATTTTAATTGTGATATTTCTTCCAATCATGTACGGGTTAGGGATTTACGGTTATCGTGCTTTTCGCGGCGTATTTGACAACATGGAACAATATTAAGGCATGAAAATATTGAAACCGCTATTTGACATAAAAGCGGAGGCATTTATCGCCGCGCTGTTAGAAGAAAATCCAACCTTAGAATTGGAACAAATGATTGTTTCTTTACAAGGATTGGCACGTCGCCGCAGTGGTTATGAAGTCAGTCAGGTCAAAACGAAGCAATATGATGACCGCGAAACGGTTTGTCATATCTCGGTGCAACGCAAAGGGTTGTATGATAATTTGCCCAAAGGTTTGTTTTTGACGTTAGAGACGGGTGCACAAGAGGATCCGATTGCCGTAGCGCGGGCAACCGAATTGCAAATTGCCGCCGCAAGGCAATTTTTATTGCCTTTTGAACAAGCAATGTATCTCCCGCGCATCGAAACTGAAATGTTGGAAAAGGATTTAACCATTGATTTTCCAGCTTTTTTAGAAACGTTTTGGGAATTGGACGAGCATAGCGCGTATCTGACGCAGCAACAACGGCATCAATTGTATTATTTTTTGCCAGAAGCGCATCGAATTGTAGGAGATTGGACGACAACCGCCTTATTTTTTGAACAAGTGATCGGTCATACGGTTCGGATTCGTCCCATTGCGCCGTTGGTTCAAAAAATACAACCCACTGAAAATCAATTGGATACGATGTGTTTGGGTGAAAATACTTATTTTGGAGGCAGTTTTAAGGACGATATTCCCGCGCTTGAAATCCACATTTTAGGGATTTCGACGGCGGAATTACCCGATTTTTTACCCGAAGGGCGACAACGAAAAGTGTTAGAAAATATTTTATATGCTTATTTTCTGCCTTTAGAGTCGGAAACCGTTACCAAAATCGGCGTTGTCGAAACGCATCACAAAGGTTTTGAATTAGAAACCGCCGTACTAGGCTATAACGTTAAATTATAATTCGATTTCGGAATGGAACAATTACTCACATTAGTTTATATTGGAATCGCTATTTTGTTCTGTTTTCTGTTCGTCTGGCAATTGCAACAAAATCGAAGCAAAACGCCCGATGGGATGACGGCAATTCAATGTATAGCCATTTGGTCTTTATCGTTTTTAACAGGCTGCATCGTCACAGATTATTTTAAAACCCAACCCGAACAGTTGGATTGGGTCATGCGACTCCTTTTTTTGACATTGGGCTGTATCTCGACTTGGGGCGTTTTCAAACTGGATTGGGCAGTTCGTGACCGTTTCGAGGCAGAAAAAGATAGTTTTGAAATTGAATTTGCCTTTATCAGCGTCGTTTCGAGCGTTTCGGTGCTGTTGTTCAGTGTCGCGCCTATTTGGGTCAACATGGTATCCAAAGCTCAAATGATGGCATTATTGCCTACGGAACTGTTTTGGGATGCGGGTTTATGTGGCATTTTGCCCTTTTTGATAGTGAAAGTGGGCGATTGGGCGAGCCAAATCCCTTACAAAGATGTTGAAAATCGTTGGGCATATCCGAGTGAACCGTTGAATTACGAATTTTGGGAATGGCATGAATTAATGCAAGTCAATTTTGAAATCAGTCAAAGTTTGCGGACAGAGTATGGTTTATTTCAAAAACCATTGAAATATTTAATGAATCCGTGGATTTTAGCCCCCAAATCTCAACAAATTGGAGATATTTTCAGGGTTTTAGTGCAGGAACGCCGCAAAAGACGAGATTTAGCCTTGATTCAAGATATTGGAACGGAATATCGTGGACAAGCTCCTTTTTGGTTGCTTTTTCGGATAAAACGGATTTGGTATCGTCCGAGTACGTGGTCGCGGAAAGTGCGTTATGTGAATCCGAATTTGTCTGTGGTCGAAAATGAAATTCAACCGGATGATGTAATTCGAGTAGAACGGATGCCTCATTTTGCAAAAACGGTTCGTTATCAAGCCCCGCAAAAGGCATTGAAAAACAATGAGTTAGACAAGGACGGCGTTACCACCATGATTAAAAAAGAGGCACAAGGCAATAAATTACATGGTGCATTTGTGCAAGATGAGCCGAAACCGTATCGGGATAATGCGCCGAATCCAATGGACGCGCCTTTGATTGAACCGCAACAATATGGTTATGAGGGCATAAACGATTCTGTGTTATATCAGCCACCAATTCCGTCGCGTCCCGCGCAAGAGGGCAAAACGGAAATGTTGCCTAAAATAGATGCGAATGATGCGCCGACAGAAATGGTTCGACCTTCCAATGCGCGTGAGGATAATGACAAAACGGCGATGTTGCCCAAAAAGCAACCGAATAGGAACTTAGACGATGATGACAAAACAATAGTCATTAAAAAACGATAATTTAATGATGAATGATGAATGATGAATGATGAATGATAAATCATTCATCATTCATCATTCATCATTCACCATTCACCATTCATCATTCACCATTCACCATTAAAAAGCAATGTTTTTTCCAAAATTTCAATATTTCCCGCTAAATTGGGTAGAAGGCATGTTCTTAAATGCAGGACATTTCCAACATTCCGATAATTATTTCGAGGAAGCATTGCGAGATGCCCGTTTGACTGCACTTTGTGTAGGCACGTATGGGTTACTGCCCTCGTCGGAATTTAAAATTAAATTGGGTGCAGGGGCGATGCCGGGAATGGTTCGATTGGTTCTGGAAGCCTGCCGCGCTATCCTGCCTGCGGGACATCGAGTGGAAATCCTGCCCGATAACGTAACGCGTCAATCCATCCCAATCGAATATCCCACCACTGAATTCGTACCTGTGCCGAGTTTGCGCTATGCGATTTATCTCTGTGCGGATTTGAATGAAAAAATGCCCGTTGGCTTGCCTGTGGAACGACCCGTTCGGAATCCATACTTGATGACAAAATTATATTTAGAGGTGGTTCAAATGAGCCAAACCCTAAATGGTTTCGCGCCGAATCGCTTGAAAATCGCGGAATGGGAAAATGGCAAAATTTCTGCAAATTACATTCCACCGACTTTGATTTTGGCAGGCAATCCCAAATTATTGGAAAAACATCAGGCTTTTCAACTGAAAATGGATGGCATTGTGATTGCTGCCATGCAAGTTTTAGAAGTTTTTCGGGCGCAAGATGCTGCCAAAGTCGAATTTTGTCAACCCTTGATACAATTTATAAGGTCATCTTGGGGACATTACCGATGGCAATTGCCGATGCAACCGCCTCCTGCTTGGGTCGCGTATTTTGGCGATTTTGCGGGGATGGTTAAATCGTTGATTGAAATTGGAGATAAAGATTTCGTTAAAAATACGTTGAAAGACGGAAATATTCATGATTTATTGAGAAATGTACATTATTTGTTGGGTTTGCGGACGATTGTACCCGAAGAAATGGCAAGTGTGATTGTGTTGATGGAACGTTTTTTAGAATCGTTATCGTTGACGTTGCAATCGCTTAAAACGAAACTTGGGACAGCACCCTTTCATGGAGATAAAGCCAATCCAAGACCCAATCCCAATAATATTCAAGTCGGCGGATAATCGGAATCAGGAATAAAGGAATAGAAGGAAGGATGCAAATGCCTTATTTTTTGAACTCAAAACGAAGGATTTATCTCCTTCCTGCTTGTCATTCTTAATTCATTAATTAACAATTGTTTACATATTTTTAAAATTCAAACTTCATTTTGATATGCCAGCGATAGAGTGTTCTAATAATAGTTGTCGGCAAACGATTCGCGTAGAAGGAGAATGGTCTCCTTCTTACGCTATTTGTAATGTGTGTAATACGCCACATTACGTTCCTTACAGAATTATCGAAGATAAACCGATTGTGGGCGGTGGTGGATACAAGCCTATGGAGGTTGGGGTACTCCCACTCCCAATGATGGATTACTATCTCCAAATTTTTAGGGAAAACGCCCCCAGTCAAACCGCGAATCTTCGGGAAGGCAAAAATATCATTGGTCGCAAGAATTGTGATGTTGTGATTCCAGATTCGACGATTAGTCGGCGGCATTGTGTCATCGAAATCCGCAAAGATAGTCGTGGAAATTGGCAATGTTTGTTATATGACATTGGGTATTTGGAAGGAACGGAAAGTACCAATGGGGTTTTCGTGGACGGCAGAAGTCAACGGTTGAACAATCGGGAACAGCATATTTTCCAAATTGGCGACCGTTCTCAAATTGGAAAAACCATTATTCAATTAGATTCAAAAAGCAAATAATTCGATTCCTGCGGAATGACAAAAGAAACTTGTCATTCCGCAGGAATCTAAAATCCTTTTAAAATGAATATTGCAATTTATCCGCCTCAATTGCTGCATGAGCAAGGCAAGCGTTCCAATAATGAAGATGCGATTTATCCCAGCGCGCAAGATATGCCGAATTACAGCAATGTATTTTTGGTTTGCGACGGCGTAGGCGGAGAACCTTGTGGGGAACATGCCAGTCGAATCGTTGCGACTGAATTTGCAGGATATTTTCAAAATAAGCAAGTTTCAGATGCATCAGATGTTTCGGCAGCCGTGTCGTTGAGCGAAAAAGCGATGCGTCAATTCGGCAATGAGCACCACGAAGCTCGAAAAATGGCGAGTACCATGACGCTATTGCATTTGCACCAAAAAGGGGCGACGATTGCTCATATTGGGGACAGCCGCGTGTATCAATTGCGTCAAGGCAAGATTATTTTCAAAACCGCCGACCATTCGTGGGTGAATGAAATGGTGAAAGAAGGCATTTTGGATATAGATGCAGCGAAGGCGCATGCTTATCGGAATGTGGTGACGAAAGTGATTCAATGTAATCATACAGGCGCGCAACCCGACGTTGAATTATTGAGTGATATTCGGGCAGATGATTCTTTTTTTCTCTGTTCGGATGGCGTTTTGGAAAGTTTGACGGATACGCAATTGGAATATATTATTGGCGATGCGGATATGAACGACAAGGAAAAAATAGAAACCATTCAAGAAGCCTGTAAAGAGCGTTCTAAAGATAATTTTTCGTGCTATTTGATACGGATTCGCTCGACAAACGCGCCTATCGAACCGCCTGCACTGGGTGATACCACAGATCCATTGCCTATTCGCATCGGCAACGATTTTCAAACCGACCCAGAAGGAGCAGGTTTCATTGCCAAAATCGCATTAATATTGTTAATATTGGGTTTGATTGTAGCGGCAGTCAAATTTTTATAAAAAGGCATTTATCCATAGCGGTAAAATTCATCATTTATCATTTATCATTCATCATTCATCATTCATCATTCTTAAAATCATTTTTTAAAAATTCAAAAAAACTGGATTATGAATCAAAAAGAATTTGAACAACGATACCGAATTGAAAAAAATATTGGTTCAGGCGGTTTCAGTGAGGTATATCAAGCGAAAGAGCGCAAGACAGGCAGATATGTTGCCATTAAAAAATCGCAGGTCAAAGAAGAATGGAAAGGTTTTGAACTCATGCGCGAGTATGAACTTGCCAATCGGCTGCCGCACCACGATAATATTGCTCGATACAACGCTTGTTACCGTTACGATACGGGCATGGGCGGCATTTTCGATTTTGCGGTGTTGAACTTCTACGAATACGGCAATTTAGAACAATTCCTAAAACGAAATATCCTCCGTGAAGAACAAACCGAACAAATGGTTCGAGGTATTTTGGAAGGATTAGTGTTTCTGCACAAACGCGACATTATTCACCGAGATTTTAAAGCGCAAAATATCTTAATTGACCGCGAACATGGGGTTTGGGTGCCTAAAATTACCGATTTTGGACTGAGTCGAGCGTTTTTAACGGAAGATTCGGTTCATAATTCCGCAATTGCGATGTCGTATGCGTATGCCGCGCCCGAACAATTGAAAGGGGAAAAAATTAGTAAAAAAGTGGATATTTGGGCAATGGGGGTTTTAATTTACCGCATTGTCGCAGGAGAATTGCCTTTTCAAGTGGAAGCCGCTACCGATAATCGTTCTACGGCGAATGCCGAATTGACGCGGCAGATTTTGTCGGGCAAACTTCCAGACAAATTAAATGCGTTACCGCAACCCTATCGTTCGATGATTCGGCGATGTTTGGTGCATGATACGCAATTGCGTTTAGGGGATGCGGAAAAATTATTAAGCATGTTGGATGGGATTCGAGTGGGTTCGAGCAGCAGCGATTCTGCCCCGAAACCCGTCGTCGAAAAAGAGGATAAAACCCTTAAAATCAATGAAAATGCGGAAGATGCAACCGAAGTGATTGAAACGAATGAACCTACCATTCGATTGGATGCCGAAGCGGATAAAAATGGCAGTAAAACAGATTTAGGCACGACCGACCCAATTGACGGCTCCATCATTTCAGCCAATATGAGGGCGTTTCGACGCGCTCAAAAACAGGATTCTGCTTATCTCCAAATTTTGACGAAGTTAGGATTGTATTTGGGGAATAAACCCGCACAACGAACGCTTTGGTATTGGACATATATACCAATTGGCGTATTTGTAACGAGTTGGTTAGCATTCTTTGTCAATGGCGGACTCGAAAATAAACAACCTGCTGCCATAGAGGAAGTGCCTGTTAAATCTGCTGTTATTTCGGCTGCATCCAATTTGAAAACCGATACAGTTGTTGCTCCTATTATTGCGCCTGTGTCTGTTGTCCCTGCTCCATCTGTGGACATCAGTTTGGAAAAAGAACGGCTCAAATTAGAAAAAGATAGACTTAAATTAGAGCAAGAACGGTTTAAATTAGAGCAGGAGCGCAAAGATATGGCATCGAAGCGGTTGGCAGAAGAGCGTCGTCAGCAAGAATCTTCGAGCGTTACGGGTGGTATTCTACCCGCCGCAATTACACCCGCCGCTGCGCCAATACCAGGAGTACCAGATTCTGTTTTAAGAAAACGATGAAATTAATACTCAGTACGGGACAAAAATACTTTTCGGCACAGATGGAACAGATTCCACGAGATTTTCACAGATTTTTTTTGATTTTCAATGCTTAAAATCAAAAAAAATCTGTGAAAATCTCGCGGAATCTGTTCCATCTGTGATGAAAAGTATTTTTGTCCCGTACCCTTAAAAAATGGATTTAAAACGGTTTGCTTTAGAACGTAAGTCATTCATAATTCGGGTATGTCGTTTGGTCAATGTGTTCGGAAGAATGTCTAATTTTTGTGCTAAATCTTGAATGGATTGATTATCCAAATGATTTTGTATAAAAATAGAACGACGTTTTTCCTCAATATCTTCTAATAGATTATTTAAAATGCGCACTTGTTCCGTATGATTGTCCCAAAAAGACAATTCTAATTCCGCAGGCGGTTCGTGTCCCAAATCCTTTTCAAACCATTCATGGGTCAATTCGGTTTTACGGGTTTTGCGCCAATCGGTAATATGTAAATTACGGCAAACGTGGATAAGCCATGCATTCAAATAGCCATATTCCAAATGAGGAAGCCTTTGCCAAAACTGTTCCAACGTACTTGCCAGAAGGTCTTGCGCGTCATCCCAACAAGGCGTTAATTGACGCAATGTTGGTTTTAAAATGGATTCAATCTCGTTTACAACAGAATGCGTCAAGTGACGATAAGCTCTATTGGGTTCGCCTTGTTGCAAACAATAGAATTCATTTTGAGATAAACCGAGATTCGATTTAGTAGAAGGTTCCATGCTTTTCATTTTTAAAAAGTTTAAAATTAATTTGTTATAAATATTTAAAAAATTTAATTTAATAAAAGGCAAAGCAATAGCAGGACACTCCAAAACAGGTATCCAAGATTTTTCTTCAATACGAATTATAAAATTTTAAGCTATATTGATTTCCATCATTGCGGCATGCTGAAATCTATTGAGTTGCTTTTCTTACTACAAAGGTAGGTCGGTTTTGAAAACGCATTGAGTTAGTAATGGCTTTCAAAAATTAGTAATAAAGTTCAACGGAAGCATGGTTATTATTTTGCGCCCAAAAATAAATTTCAAAATCGTGTCAGTCAAGGCAAAATGGTTTCCCAAAAAGTTGAAAAAAAAGGACGTTTGATTGGGTGCGAAAAGTAGGTTACACTTTTGGATACATTGGGATACGAATGGATGTACGGATTTTACGGATTTCACCGATTGGTACGGATTGTTAGAACCCAAATGCGATTTTAGACAAAAAAATAAAAAAATCCGTACGAATCGGTGAAATCCGTAAAATCCGTACATCCATTCGTATCCCAATGTATCCAAAGTGTAACCTAAAATGAAACATCCCCAAAAAAACGCGTTATTAGTAATTTTTGAGTTATTACTAACGCAAAATAAAGGATTTGTCTTTATCATAAATAATTGATTATCAATGCCTAATCTTAAAATAGGGATAAAGGAACATGATTTTTTAAGAAAAATCATCATAGAAAAATACCAGCAAGAAGCACCCAATTGGTCTCCTGTCGGCAACCTAAATAATTATGATAATATTGCTAAAAATATTCGCTCCAAGGTCAAAAAACGGAATGATTCCCTTTCTGTGAGCGCGTATCAGATGCAAAAATTGTTTACGTATCACGGAGAAAGCACTTATCGAGAGGATTTTATCGAAGCTTGTTATTTGTATTGTGAAGCAAAGCGCGATGCAAATGCCTTGTGTGACGAGGAATCTGAAGTGACCAGCGCGCCGCAGGAACTGGATTTTTTCAAAAGGCGGTTGCAGGAAACCGAAAATCGGGCAGAGGAATTGCAAAAAGAAGCCGATCATCATATTGAGCAAAATATTCAAATTCAAGCCTTGTGGGAGACGCAAAAAGCAGACTTGGGCGATTTAGAAGCACAACTTGCTGAAAAACAAGATTTTATAGAATCACTTAACCAGAAAATTGTAGTTCAAAATCGGCAGAATGAAGCGTTAGAGGTCAAATTGAGTGCTTATGAGCAGCAATTACTTTTTATGGAGACCAAACGGAGTGAACAAGATATAGCGTTACAATATTATACGAATTCGTTGCAAAAATATAAAATCGTAGTTCAACAAAATCTGATGTTTAAAGAAAAAATAAGTTCTTATGGTAATTTGTTTCAAGATTACCAAACAGTTGTGCAACAGAACTTTACGCTTAAACAAAAAATTGAATCTTATGCTCAGTTGTCGCAGGAACAAGAAACGGTTGTTCAAGAAAATCACGCGCTTAAACAAGTCATTGAAGATTTGAAAAGACGATTTCAAGCAACTTTGAAAAAACAAAAAAATAGATGGATTATGAGTGTTGTTGTAAATGTTTTGTTATTAGCCTTGATTTTGTATGGTTGGGTTATCAAGGTCTGAACCTTCGACAACGCGGGTTAGAAA
>JBDKKX010000045.1:0-16584 GCA_039795795.1 Bacteroidota bacterium
CGAGATTTTCACAGATTTTTTTTGATTTTCAATGCTTAAAATTAAAAAAAATCTGTGAAAATCTCGTGGAAGCTGTTCCATCTGTGAAGTATTCTGACCTCAATTACTTAAAAATCATGGTTTTGATTATTTCAAAGCTGTAAAATATTTGCAAGAAATGAAAGAATCTATAATTGAAAAAATACTTCAAAAAAAATCCACAGAGGAACAAAAAATTTGGTTCATTTTTAGAGCAATAGAAGAAAGACATCAAAAATTATCACCGTTTGCAATTCATTTTTATAATTTTTGCAAACAACTCTATTATTGTGAAAATGAAAGTTTTACCACACTTGGGTTTGATAAATTGAAAGCATTGGGTCATAACATTCAATTAAATATTGAATTTTCGTCTATTGATGAAATACAAAACATTGAGGTGTTTTTTATTGCTATTTATAAATTACTTGTTGAATTGGCGCAAAAAAATCTTAAAATGTTTTTTTAATTTTGTTTAATAAATTTAAGTTATGTGGCACGTTGGAATTAGGATTAAATAAGATTTTTTTAGGATTAAATAAGATTGATTTTTAGGATTTAGAGGATTTCAATATGATTAATCCTCTAAATCCTAAAAATCAATCTTATTTAATCCTAAAAAAATCTTATTTAATCCTATTTCCAAGGGGATTAATGTCGCGAATAGTACGCAAAAAACTTACATTCTTGTACTGCTTGCACATAAAATGCTGTTTTATTGTAATAACCCGAATTCAATAATTCATAATACCGCAAATACTTCGATGGAATTTTAGGCACTGTTCGCGCCCCAATTCGATATTGATTATCTGGCGAACGATAAAAAGAGACCAAATCACATTTTGCCCCCCAAAAAGCTGCTTTTGCACCCAATTCAGGATCTTTTGAAGTTTTTCGAGCCATTTCAAAATATTTTAAGGCTTGACTCAAATCCAAATTCTCCCGATTTCCATTCGGTCTTCCGCGTTTTGGGAAAACGTCTTTGCCCGAATGAATCGAATACCAAGACGCGCCACTCCGATAAAAATCCATCGCTTTATAACAATGACCAAAATAACTGATATTATAATACGCCAAACCAATTTGATAATAATATTTCGCCGCTTCGTCGGGTGCCGCCCGCGCTTGAAATTCTAAATCCAAAATCTTTTGCACCAACTGCGCTTTATCATATAATAAGGTGTCCGCGACCGAACAACGCACGCAATCTCGAATGCGCTCCGTAAAAGGATTAAACATCACTTGCTTCAAACTGGCAGGCGGAATTTGTTGAAAACATTGCAAAGCTGCTTCTAATTGATATTTTCTCAAAAAATCCGTGCCTTTTATATCCAAAAGGTCGTGTTCAATGTTTAAACGCTGCGTTTCCATCACTAATTCGCGTTCAAAAGAAGACATATTGGGCTTTTTACAAACGGCTAACATATCATCTATTAACTCCGATTGTGGATTCAATGCCAAATCTTCCAAACCAAAATCACAAAAATAAGACATTCCTTTCATTCCCGCAGCCCGATACAAATTCCCTGCCTTCTCGCGGAAAAAGCGTTCAAACGCATTATGCGCATTATAATAAGGAGAAGTGCGAATGTCCTGCCAAGCCTGATTGCCCGCCGCATCTTTGGGCAACGTCATCAAGCCAATCCGCGCCGCCATATCAAACGTTTCCAATTGTTCCAAAACTTTCGGGTCTGTCGTCAAAGGGCGCGCTTTTTCAAACAAAACCCGCGCATGATAGTAATCTCCCGCCAAAACCGTCAAATAACCTTCCGTAATTTGCCACAAAGCAGGCGTTTTCACTGCACCATCCACACTGGCTTGATGCACAAAATCCCGAAACTCTAACAAATATTGTGCGGCTTTTTCGCGAGAAGCTTGCGGATAACGCGGCAATCGAAAGTCTTTGCCCAATAAAATCTTCTCCAATTTCGCCGTTTCGCGCAATAACAACAATTCCAACGTCACATTCTTCGGTTCCAATTGATACAAAGATTTCATATCTTCCAAACTCCGACTCGTCGGCGCAGCAGCGCGCATCGCATATAAAGTAGCACGCTGCTCATTATTTTGACACAAATTGAGGCAATTTTTCCATTCTTCCTCTGTTTTGATGTCAAAACTCCGATATGCCGATTCCCGCTTGCTCGGACAATAGCGGAAAACCAACGAATATTGATACGCCGCTTCTGCCCGTTTGCCCATTTGCATCAACGCGCCCGCCTTGTGACCGATAATCCAATAATTAATAATACTTGCAATGCGTTCCATTTTCGGCATGAGTTCGTCGCACAATGCCAACACCGACGCATAATCTTTGGAATAATGCGCCAAACGAATCATTTGATACGCATACCGATGCCTAATAAACACCGATTTCGTCACTCGAAACTCCTCGCGCCCGCGTTTAATCAAGGCAGCCATCGCTGCAAAATCACGACTTTGGCGATTGCCCCAATTCGGTTGCGCCAACACATGTTGCTCACATGCTTTCGCAAACAGCAGATAATCAATGGTTTCTATACAACGATTTTCTTTCAAGACTTGCGCAAACCGATTATCCTGCAACCGAAAAGACACATCGGGAATTTTGCTCAAAGCCGCTTGATGCAAATCCTCCAATTCATCTACACCCGCCCGATAAACGACATATCGAATCGCCGCCGTGTCTGGAATCAAGCAAAAACGCCCGCGCCACTCATCAATATTGTCCGCCTCTTGACGGTACATTTGCGACTCATAGTAGTCTGCAAACTTATGTGTTTCCATCAAATATGAACGCATATCCGACGGAATATTGACAATATTTTGGGATACGAACGAATACCAACGCGTTGTATCCATCGGGTCGCCCAAACAAGTCGGAGGCGTAACCGCCTTCACAGGATTAAAAAGCAGCGTTTTAACGCAAATCAAACAAAATATTTTGTAAATCTTCATAACGATAGGCTCTGAGGTTCGTTGAATCTAAATGAAAAAAAGCGACGGTCAAGGTATCTTGATGCTGTTTTTCTAATAACGGTTTTAACAATTTCGTGGTTTCACGAAGGGTTTGAAGCGGGACTTCTTCGATTCGGATAATATCATCTTTGTATAAATAATGTCCTTTGAAATAAGTATTTTGCAAAATTTCAAAATTATAAGCTGATTTTTTCAAAAAAACAGTATTATTATTTAAATCTGCATCATCCAAACGCAAAGGATGAATTAATTTCACTGCTTGAGCATTTCGTAAAACAACGCCCCAAGCAAAAATGGGCAGCGCAATATCCAATGACAATGGATAAGCGCGAGCATTTTTAAGATAACTTTTAAGCGCGGCAGGCTCGGAAACGGAATTTACCGATTGCGGCGCGTCCAAATCAGAGACGTTGTAACACATTAACATCCCTCTATCGACAGGCGGAACACCTGTTTTTTCATAAAATTTAATTTGGTGTAATCTGATAGTAGCCGATAATTGTATGTTTTTAGATAATTTTGTATGAATTAATTTTAAAAATTCAAAATAATTTGTTTTAGAAGATTCATTCCAATCACAATCCAATTGGATTTCTTTAAATGGTGCGTTGGATAATTTTAAATCAATTTGTTGTAAAACTAACGTTGCCAAAGTGTCTAAAGCGGCTTTTGGCGTTTGCAAAAAAGTGCGATTGGTTATAAAAATGGTCGGAACGATTTGCGGAATCAACGAATCATTGGGTTTGTAACCCGATAATTCGCCAACAGGTTTTGGAAAATGCGTCGCTTCATCCCAATCTACATCAAATAATTTAATATAAATTTTGCGATTATCTAAATTTTTTAAAACATTTTTTTCAAAATTACTCAAACCCGCCGTCGGAAAAACAGTTTTCCAATAGTAAAAAGCAGGTAAAACCGTTTTGGGCGATGGTTTAGAACAGTGAATTAAGCAAAAAGGAAGCCCAAGACATAAAGAAATAATGATTCCAATAGGTCTTGTAATTTTTTTTTTTATAATTTGATAAAGTAATGGCATACTGCTATTAGTTAGTTTTGGGCAAAGATAATTTTTTCATAGAAACCTTTAAAATAAATTTGGCTCAAAAAAAAAAATACGATATTTGCACCATGAAAATATTAGATACATTTGCAGGTGCAGGCGGCTTCAGTTTGGGATTTAGCCAGACAAAGCATTTTTCAGTCCTTGGAGCTATTGAAATCGATCAATGGGCTGCGGATACATTTCAATCAAATCATTGTAATTCAAATGTATTAGTGGGTGACATACAGGAATATTCAAAAGATTTTTTATTAAATATGTTTTCTGAAAAACCAGATATTATTCTTGGTGGTCCGCCTTGTCAGGGTTATTCCGTTGCTAATAAAAAAGCAGGTGATCCTGCTGATCCACGAAATACGCTTTTTAAAGAATTTATCCGATTGGGGCAAATTTTTGAACCGTCCTTGATGATTATGGAAAATGTACCGAATCTTGTGAAAGCGCGTACACAAGACAAAATTTTGGTGACTGACATTATCGTAAAATCGTTGGAAGACATGGGTTATTTTACATATAATACCATTTTAAATGCAACGGATTTTGGAGTTCCTCAAATTAGAAAAAGATGGATAGTGATTGCTTCAAAAATACCTTTAAAACAGCCTTTTCCAAAACCAACTCATACAATATCTGAAATACATAACACATTATTTATCAATGATTTACAACTAACTCCAAGTTTATGGGATGCAATTTCTGATTTGCCTCAAATTGCAGCTTGTGAAGGTGCAGAAATTATGCCTTACATCAGTGAACCGAAAACGGATTTCCAGAAAATGATGCGCGGAAAAAGTGACAAAGTATATAATCACGTTGCGATGAAACATTCACGACGGATGATTGAACGGTTTGCTGCAATGCAATGTGGGGATTCGATTGCTGATGTGCCTGAAGCATTGCGCCCCATTAAAAGAAATGGGAATGGCGCGATTTCGACGCAATTATATGATCAAACTAATCGAAAAATGTATCCAGACCGTCCTTGTCACACGATTGCAGCTTCTTTTTATGCAAATTTTGTTCATCCATTTTTAAATCGAAATTTTACACCGAGGGAAGGTGCAAGAATCCAAACTTTTCCAGATGATTATGTTTTTAAAGGAAAACCGACGGTGGTTAGCCACAAATTGTTGCAAAGAGAAGGGAGAGATGCTGAAAAGCACCTTTGCCAATATAATCAAATTGGAAATGCGGTGCCGCCACTTTTAGCAAAGGCAATTGCTCAAAATTTAATTCATCAATTAGCGTTAAAACCACTTCAACTATGTTAGTACACGGAGATAATTTGGCTCAAAAAGAAAATCACAAGGAAAAATATGGTGATTTAGCATCAAAACAGTTTTTAAAAGAGATTCGAACCGCTTATGATGGCTGGAAAAATGCGAATAATGTACTTGAAGGACCATTTATGCAAGTGGATTTAAAAGATACAGCTATTCTTGAACAACGAGTTCAATTATTTTCAGATTATAAAGATTTTATAGACCAACAAAAATATGCTGAGAAATTTGATGCCCGTTCTAATTTACATTCCTCTGTATTAGAAGAATTTATGTTTTATGTTTTTAGAGATATGATCTATGAATGTTCTAAAACAGCTGTTTTAGGCAAAGCACATACGTTTAAAGATGTTTTTTTTCATGCTTCCTCTTTCAAAGAAATGTTGGCTAAACCTCATGCAAAAATTGAAAAAAAAGATCATGATTTTATTATTGGAGTTAGCATTCATTCCAAAATGAATTGTGAAGGGAATGAACAAAGCGAAACGCATGAATGGCAAATTCCAGCTGTAGCGATTGAGTGCAAAACTTATTTGGATAAAACGATGTTGGAAGGCGCGTCAACTGCTGCAGAACAACTTAAGCAACGGAATCCGAATGCGATTTATATTGTTGTTGCGGAATGGTTGAAGCTAACGGAGCAAGTCAATTTACGAAAATTTAAGGTAGATCAGATATATGTGCTTAGAAAACAAAAAAATACAGATAGAGCTTATCGTTATGCAGATACTTATAATAAAAATCCGATATTCGTAGATGTCGTACAACATTTATTCGATACTGTAAGAAAACATTTGACAACAGATTGGGAAAGTGGCATTCATCACGGGTTGCAAAAAGGATATTTGTTGTAGAATTAGGTGAGGAATGAATGAGAAATTTAATTTTTCCTTCATTCCTCACTTAAAACCGCTTTATACTTAATTCAAATTTTTCTTGAAATATTATTTTCTATATCTGTAATCACTTGTAAAGCATCCTTATAGGTTTCTTGCATTTTCGTATCAGAATCCAGTTGCGCGAATAAAGCCATTTCACATTGTTGCAAAATCTTCAAAAATCGGTCAATATGGGTGGATGGAATCGCTAACGAACCCATTTTTTCTCGCACCATATTTTTAGAAAACTCGGATAACGGAATATTCAATTTATCACTAATGTAAGTAAACATCGTTTTCGACGTTTCATCAAAAAATTCACGCTTGCGCCCATTTTTCAAATGCTGTTCCGCGATGGCTAAACGACGTTGCGCTACTTTTTGTGCATTTTGACTTTTGATGACTTGGACATCTGCCGAATTTAATTTGGCTTGTTGTTGTTTATACAAATAGGCTGCGAGCAAACCACAGAAAGGCAAAGCAAGCAATATATAATAAGGCATTGTGCCAAAAAAAGTATCACAAAGTCCGCTAAGACTCGTTTTTGTTTTGATAAACCGAATATCCTTTGGTTGAGCCACAGAAGTTGCTGCAATTTTTGCTGTAGGATTCGTGCCTTGCGCGATGCGAAGTGCGTAAGTAGCGGGCTGCATTGTGACATATTCATTTTTTTTCAAATCGAAATAACTAAACGCAGGTTTCACTTCATAATTACCCGCCTTTTTCGGAACGATTAAATATTCCCATTCTTTCGTTGTCTCTATCAGACCATGACCGTCACTCGGCGTTTCAGATAACACTTTGGGCTCATAAAATTCCAAACCATCCACAGGCGCGAACTTTGGAGCCTGCCA
Source organism: Bacteroidota bacterium (assembly GCA_039795795.1). Taxonomy (GTDB): domain Bacteria; phylum Bacteroidota; class Bacteroidia; order Chitinophagales; family Saprospiraceae; genus JAAFJT01. Next base: position 7,052 of record JBDKKX010000045.1, read on the forward strand.
TTGTTTTGCATCGCCATTGCCCACAACCGTCAGTTTTAACGACAAAATATCATCCGTTGTCGCTTCTTGACGACTAATGCTGGACTGTACATCAAAACTGCCCACACCACCTGTAAAACTTATCGGCGGATTTTCGGGCAATGCTTTTACTTGAATTGTGACAGGGTTGGACTGAATATTTTTTTGTGCTGTCGTACCCATTTTGAAAAAATCATCAAATGGGTCTCCACTCGAAGACACAATTCCAACTTGCAAATACAAGGGCAAAACGACTTTTTCCCCTTCTTTTTGTGGAAATAAAACAATTCGTTGCAAAATTTTTGTTGTATAATCTTTGCCACCCAACTTTATCCGCGATTCACCATGATTATAAGAATTCACATCTTGCTTATAAAAACCCTCATAATCCGACTCTTTAACCAAATTAACACCACTTAAACTGACACGCGTATATAATTTATAATCTAAAACAATTTGTTGACCAACGCGTGCCTCTGTTGTATTCACTTCCGCCCGCACGAAGACCGCATCTTTGGCATCCAAAGGTATTTTTGTCGTCGTGGAATAGGACGAAGGTAGCTTTGTTACATGGATTTGAATCGGTAAAGTCTCCAAATATTTGCCCCCACAACGAATTTTTGCAGGTGCAATCACATATTTTCCCTCTTTTTTCGCTTGTAATTGGTACGAAAACCCTAATGTCGAACTGGAAACACCATTAATAATATGTACACTGCTTGATTTATTCGGACCTCCTAAAATGTTAAAATCGGAAAAAGGCGGTGCTTTAAAATCGTCACAACTTCCGTTCGAGAGCGTGAATTTGACCTCAAATGGCGCGCCAACCACTATTTCAGCATTATCCGTGCTTGCTGTAAAACTGGGTTGGGCGAAAAGAGCGATGTACGAGCATAAGCAAACAATATTTAATAATATTTTTTTCATAATATCTAAATCATTTGAATAAAAAGAATTAAATCCTTTGAATTCGGATTAAATAGGATTTTTATGGGATTAAATGGGATTGATTTTTTAGATTTTTGGGACTCTCAAAATTTAATTTTTTTCATCCTAACAATTCGATAAATCAATCCTATTTAATCCCATAAAAATCCTATTTAATCCGAATTCAAATCTTTTCCACTTCATATTTTTTACGAGCAGGTTTTTTATCAGAGCCGCGTTGTTGATTCGGGGCGCGTTGAAAAATATCAAAAGCGTCCTCTGAATCATTAAAACCAAAAGGATTGCGTTGGCGCGCTGTCGATTTCGGTTTGGACGATTCAAACTTTTCTAAAACTACAATTTGTTTTGATTCACTTGCTAATTCCCCTGTTTCGGTGGCAACAGTAGCCGCGCCAATTTTAAACACACCAACAGATTTGGGTTTTAAATAATAGGTATAAGTCGAAATCTGTGACATATCGCCATTGACAATAGAAACACTCGTGGATTGACTCGGTCCTTGTACCTCAAATCCATCCAAATTAGGTGGATTGAATTTTCGAGCTTGAGCATTTTCCAATGTAAGCCGCATTTCCAACGAACCATTTAGCCCAATCGTATCCTCTGAAAGGGTCATTTTAAAACGACTCTCTTTTTGAGCCTTTGCAAAATGCGCTAAAAAAATAAAGTATAATAAAAATAGTTTTTTCATAAATAATTGATTAATATATAATTATAAGAATTATTATTTCATACCAGCTCTTTTCCCTTTGGAAAAATTACGATACAATGGATGTACGGATTCAACGGATTTCACAGATTCGTACGGATTTTTTTGAATTCCAATGCTTGGTTTTAGGCAAAAAAAATAAGAATCCGTACGAATCCGTGAAATCCGTTGAATCCGTACATCCATTGTATCGTAATTTTTCCAAAGCGTAAATTGATGATTCTTTACCAATCTTTTGTACTTTTAGAAGGTTTTGGATTTCCTTTGCGCAACCGTTGTTGCACTTTTCGCTCTTCGTCCTCCATAATTTGCATCATTCGCTCGGAATCCGCTTGATTCATGTCATTTTGCTGCTTATTTTCGCCATTTTGCGGGTCATTTTGTTGCTTTTGTTGATTTTTATCCTCATTTTTATCTTTTTGCTGCTGCTGTTGCTTATCTTTATCCTTTTCCTTCGGCTTATTTTTATCTTTTTGCTGTTGCTGCTGCTGTTGTTCGCGAAGCAACATTTTCTTTGCAATTGCCAAATTTTGTTTTGCATCACCGTCATTTGGGCTCATCCGCAACGTATTTTGATAAGCATCAATCGCCTTTTGATATTCTTTTTTTTGAATATAAGCATTTCCTTTATTATAAAAACTATTGGCTTTGATAGATTTATCTTTTGTTGCAGCAGCCGATTGCTCATATTGCTTCACCGCTTCTTCATATCGTTGTTGATTATAAATGGAATTGCCCAAATTATAATTCATTTTATCCGATTTATTACCTTCCAACGATTTGCGATACGATTCTTCGGCGCGTTTAAAATCTTTAGCTATAAATTTTTTATCTCCTTGACGAGCGTAACCATGTGCCGTTTGTGCCAAACCTGCGTCTAAGAAAAATATAGATAAAATTAAAACAAATACATTTTTATTATACATTGTTTATGTAAATTAATTGTTATGAACTACCTTTGAGGCGAATTTAACTGGTAACTTAAAATAAATTATTGAATTGTCATGGAACTTATCACTCTATTTGTGGCAGTTGCGATTACGCTCGCATCTGTTGGTATTGGCTTGCTTGGAATTAAAAAAGGTTGTGGTTTTTGGAAACCCTTTTGGATTTCTTTCCTCCTCTTTCCCGTTTTCGGTTGGGCTTACGTATATGGAAAGTAATGATGAATGATAAATGATGAATGATAAATGATGAATAAGTTGATTATCAATTAATTATAAAATTCATCATTCATCATTCATCATTCATCATTCATCATTCATCATTCATCATTCATCATTTCCTTATATTTTAAAAATATCTTTTTCTTCCCACTCACTTTTCCGATAAGGCATTGCGAATTCCAATAATATCAATAACAACGCAAATCCTGCAAACCATTGAAAATGAGTCTGATACTCATTAAACATAAGTTGTTCGGATTCTTGTTTTTCCATTTTATCGATTTTCGATTTAAGCGCGGGAATGATGCCACTGACGCTTGAAAGATTGTAATAATCGCCGCCACCCGCCGTTGCTAATTGACGCATCATCTCTTCATTGAGCTTGGTGCGAATCGGTTCTCCTTTTTCATCGCGTTTAAAATCTGTACGCTTGTCAAAATTATAAGGAATCAAACCGCCTTCTGCCGTTCCGACCCCGAGTGTAAAAATTGTCATCCCTTTATCGCGGGCTTTTTGAGCGCGTGCAAGGGCATCATCATCGTGATTTTCGCCATCTGAAATCAAAATTAATACTTTTTGTGTTTTATTAGGATTGTTTTTGAACGATTTTTCAGCTAAATCGATTGCTTCTGAAATCGCTGTACCTTGAGTAGGGGCTTGGTCAGGATTCGCACTTTTGATAAACATCGCCGCCGCCGAATAATCTGCGGTCAAAGGCATTTGTAAATACGCATTTCCAGCAAAAATAATCGTGCCGACGCGTTCGCCGCGCAAGGCTTGCAACAACTCCAGCGTAAATGCCCGAGCGCGGTCCAGGCGAGAAGGCTTTACGTCATCCGACAGCATGGAATTGGATATATCCAATGCAATCATCACATCCGAAGCCCGTTTTTTTGTTTTTTCGCGGGCAATGCCCCATTGAGGATTCGCTAATGCAATGATTATCAATAACATAGATAGCATTAAAATCCCGAATTTTAATTGATGTTTGATGCGCGAAACGGCGGGCATCAACCGATTGACTAAGGCGGATTCTCCAAAAAGCGACAACGCTCGATAACGTGCTTTGCGCATCAAGATGAAGAAAACCGTCAAAACGGGTATCAATAATAAAACATATAAATAATATGGCTGTTCAAATCGAAACATGATATGGTTTTAAATCTTGATTTTGAAGATTGTTTTTTAAACAAAAAGTTTTTAGTTAAAAAATAAAGACAATGTTAAGCCAAATCGTAGATTTCAACAAATATTAGAGCCTTTTGGTGAAATATTTTTTTTTAATGAATGTATTTTTAGAACAAAAGTTGCAAAAGGAATAAAGTGGAACAAAAGTTTTTTAGAACAAAAGTTGCAAAAGGAATAAAGTGGAACAAAAGTTTTTTAGAACAAAAGTTGCAAAAGGAATAAAGTGGAACAAAAGTTTTTTTAGAACAAAATACTGAATTGCGTTAAAATTATCTTAAAGTTTGGTTTTGATATACCAAAAGATGCTATTTTGACCTTATTTTTGCATACTTTGGGCAAAACGATTTGAAACTTTTAATCACGGTAACGACTGACTCGTAAATGGGTCAAATGTCCTACAAAAAAGGATTGGTTTTAATGCGTAAAACAAGCACATGATGCTGCGTAGGATAAAAATTAGAAAAATTTATAAACCGTTACATAGACGAATAATCGAATGATGCTTTGGATAGAAAATTGGGTTGCGCTGATGCGCGAACAGGGCGGGGTGCAGTGGGCAGCATTCGGTTTTAACTGCGTGTATGTCTTGTTGGCTGCGCGGGAAGACTTGCGTTGTTGGTATTTTGGGTTTATCGGCACGATTCTAACTTTTATCGTGACGCTCCATGCGAATTTGAAATCGGATGCGTTGTTGCAAGCCTATTATGCTTGTTCCGCCGTTTACGGTTGGTACACTTGGCGGGAAAAAGCGCGCCTTTCGGAAAACAATATTTCAACTTTGCCTTTTTATTATCATGTAATTCTCGCTACAATTGGTATTTTATGTATTATGCCTTTGGGTGATCTTTGGCATGAAGCCGCTTGGCGATACCAAGACGCATTGTTAACTGCATTTAGCGTGATTACCACTTTTTTGACGGCGCGTAAGATTTTAGAATCTTGGTTATATTGGGTCGTGATAGATGCGGCGTATATTTTCATCTATTTCGAGCGCGGGGCGACGTTGTTAGCGATTTTGTCGTTGATTTATACCCTTGTTTCCATTCGAGGTTACATGAATTGGAAGGCGAGATGGCAAACGACGCAGAATACTTTTTTATCGCTTTGACCTTTTTATATTGTTTGAAAATCGTAAGTATTGCTTTGAAATTGGTTTTATAAAGTTCTGTAAATCAATTACCTTTGTGGCTTTGAATGGACTAAAATTTGAGCTGATGAATTTTATGAAACCAAAAACGTTTGTGAAAAAAGCGTTTTTATTTGTTGTTTTTGCCAATCTTACTCATGCTTCTTGTGCGCAAAAAAGCGATAGTACCAAAGCGATTCGGTATTTTGCGGGCGGAGTGTATGCGACGAACAATGGACTTTCTTTATTTCCCAATTTTTCTTTGGGCAAACCTGCGGCAGTATTTAATATGGCGATGGGGGGTAAAAAATTGACTTTTGAACCCGAATTCCGCTTTTCAATGGAAGGAAAACCTTGGTCTTTTCTGTTTTGGTGGCGTTACAAAATGATTAAAACCGACCGTTTTGCATTCAATATTGGCGCGCATCCTGCGATTGCATTTAAAACAAAAACGGTTATGGTGGATGGATTGCCACAAAATGTTTTGATTGCACAACGATTTTTGGCAGCAGAAGCATTTCCTAATTACGCGCTGACCAAAAATATAAATGTTGGGCTTTACTATTTGCATTCCTACGGACTCGAAACGGATGTGACGCAACATACTAATTTTGTTGCCTTGCGGGGCAGTTTTTCCAATATTAGCCTTTCTAATGATGTGTTTTTAAGATTCGCACCTCAATTTTATTACTTGCAAATGGATGCGAAAGATGGTTTTTATATGGCTGCGACGACGAGTTTGACGAAGAAAAACGTGCCTTTTTATCTATCTTCTATTGTAAGTCAATCGCTTCGGACAAACATTCCGGGCAATGATTTTGTTTGGAATATCAGTTTACACTATGCGTTTAATCAAAAATATAGCGAACTATAAATCGTAATTCATTGAAAATCATAAAAATATGAAAATCGAAAACTTGGGAATCAATTAGAAGTTTCTGAAATTGGATTGGGTTGTATGGGCATGAGCTTTGGTTACGGACCTGCGTGCGACACGAAGGAAATGATAAAAGTGATTCATGCGGCGGTGGATGAAGGCGTTACCTTTTTCGATACTGAGCAAATGGAGCGTTCAACAGGGCTTTAAATTAAATATAAATAATTGAAAATCAACGAATTAACTTGCGTCAAGTTGCAAACTTGACGCAAGTTTTGCGCGATTACTTCGTTTTATTCTTGTTCTGTTTTCGTAATTTTTTTCTTGCCATCTAATCGAATACCGTCTTCCGTCATTACCCAAGTGGTGTAAATCAGTTTTTCTTGCTCATTATTTTCAAAATAATTGTCAAAATCCTCTACCCAAAAATCATTGTTGCTATCCCGTCGTTGCGCTTCTTTGATTTTTATTTTTTGTCCAACGGGCATCCTTAACAAATATTCTACACCTTGACCTCGATATTTATTGCCTTTTGGAATCAAAAAACCAGTTGTCAACGATAACGTATCATTGGAAATCGACATCGGTGCATCAAATTCACCCACAAGTTTTGTGGCATCTGCGCGATTGCTGCCTTGTGAACTGCGTTTTTTAATGATTTCCAATTGTCCATCTTCGCTTTTTTCAACGCGAATGTTCACATCTCTCACGTATAAATGTTCATCTGAAACATGGATATGCCCCATTTGAATCTTGCTTTCAAGATTTTTATTGATTTTTAAATCCAATTTTAAAATATTATTTGGATTTTTCGGAATCAGCATCGTTTCTTTAATTTCAGATTCTTGGGAAAACGTTCTTAAAAACACAGGCATCATTGCAAAAAAAGCAGTTACATTCAGCGTAAAAAGGATTCCAAGCGTCCAACTCAATGCGGGCGTAATTGTTTTACCATAAAAAATCCTTCTCAACCAAAATATCAAACTCAATAATGGAATCCCCAACAGACAAATCGCATTTGCCGATACTAAACTGCTCCAAAAGGACGCATTTGAAGGACTTATATAATCAAAAAAGGGAAATATAAAACTTAAACCAACGATTAATGCTGTCCAACCAATCACCACCGCGCCTAAAAAAACAATTCCAATCAAAACTTTAATCGGGTGAATCAGCCGAAAAATGCCTCTTACGACTTCCGCTATGAACGAACCGAACCGTCGGGCGTACACCGAAACCTGATTTTGGAAGGATTGGGCTTGACCGCTTGTCGAACTAAATTCATGGACGCGCTTGGAAAAGGTTTCCGCGCCTTCCTCCACAGCACGGGCAATATTTTCGATATTAATCGGTTCGCCGCGCATAGCCAATCTATCCGCAGTCGATTTTGCCTTCGGGACAATCAACCACAACAAAAAATACGCAAAAATGCCCGAACCACCCGCAAAAACAAACAAAACAAAGCCTAATCGCACCCAAATCGGGTCTTGAATCCCAAAAAAAGCAGCAATCCCTGCACAAACCCCAGCCAATTTACGGTCTTCGTAATCCCGAAACAACCTTCTACCCGTATGAATATATTTTGATTTAGCATCATCCGTTGCCTTTTTAGCTTCCGTTTCGGTGCCATTGATGCCAAAATCTTCGGGCGTACCCATGACCGAAACCGCATTTTTAACATCTTGTTTGGTAATGATGACCCGCGTACCCGCCTGTTCGCGGAACAATTCCGCCAAACGCGTTTCGATGTCGCTAATGATTTCTTCACAACCTTCCGCATGTTGGAAATGACGATTCAACGTCTCCAAATATTGCGATAAAAATTGATATGCATCCTCGTCTATGGTGAACGGATAACCGCCAAGATTGATATTTGATACCTTATTCATTGATTTGGAAATTAAAATTGTAAATTTAAAAATGTGGTTTTCATAATTTTAAAAAATAATAATCCTTTGATTATCAAAGATTTACATCGTCAAGAACCATCGCGTTTTTCCACAATCTGTTCGACGGAAGTGACCAATTCCACCCAAGAGAGCATCAAATCTGCGAGATAAGCCCTGCCATCAGGCGTAAGTTGGAAATATTTTCGGGGCGGACCCATCGTAGATTCCTGCCAATGATATTGGAGCAATCCCGTATTTTTCAGTCGCGTCAGCAACGGGTACAATGTCCCTTCGACAACAATCATTTGAGATTTTTTCAAACGCTCTATGATGTCGCTCGGATACGCTGGCTTTTCAGCGATGATGGCAAGGATACAGAGTTCAAGAACTCCCTTGCGCATTTGTTGTTTCGTATTATCAGTAACGTTCATTACACAAAACTATGTATTAATTAAGTACCTTGTAATACATAATACCAAGTTATGCCTAAAATAGTTCCCGAAAATGGAAAAAAAAGTATTTTTTTTTTGAAATTTTTTTTTGGTGAGATAGGAGATGGGGTTTTAAATAAAAAAGTGGCTGTATCAAAAGAAAAAACAACAAAATATTATTGGGTTGCGATACAATTGGAATACAGATGACACGGATTTTACAGATTTGCACGGATTTTTTGTAATTTATGCTTAAAACCCCAGCATAAATTACAAAAAATCCGTGCAAATCTGTAAAATCCGTGTCATCTGTGTTCCAATCGTATATTTTATCGAATAATCAAATCACCATATTTAACATTCGCTCGAATCAAACTTTTAGGATGTACCGCGCCCGTAGATTTGCCATGAATCGTACGTGTTTTGCCATTTGTTTTACTCACATTTTGTTGAAAATGAGCAGGTTTTTGAATATCCGCATACGCACCTGACGCATCCAATTGATATTGCGCGCCCTCCTCAATGCCTATCAAAAAATCAGTATAAGAACCTTTCAAATGCACTTCTGCGAAATTGCGTGTCAATTGTTCCAACTTCACAGCACCGTACAGGGTCGTAAAATCAGCATCATTATCCACTCGCGCCACTCGAAAATTGGTATAATGACTCTCAACTGTCAAATGATTGACTTGATTAATGTTAAAATCGCCATATCGTGTAATAAGATTTAAAGTCGTGGATTTGCCCACCGTACAATCATCATAAGCCGAAGTAAGGTTGACATTGCGTACATTTTGCAATTTTAATTTTGAAAATTTGCTTTTCAATAAAATATCATTTGCATTATCCACCCGAAAGGTGCCATAACCAATCGTTCCGTTCAAAACCGCACACCGCGTCACAATACCCGTTCCATAACCCAATGTAATCGTCGCATCTGTCGCGCCGTCTAATTTAAAATTGCCATATTTTTGGTCAATCGAAACCGAGCTACCTGTGGGCGCAACCGCCGTATTGCCATACTTATTACTAATATTTAATTTCGTACCGACTGGCATAACTACTTCATAATCAATGGAATAATCCGAATTACCGCAACCCGATTGTTCATCCCACCATTTTTTACTGCAATCCGACGCATCAATAAAAGTTTCCGTTTTAACACTTTTCGCATCTTGCGA
>JBDKKX010000046.1:0-16510 GCA_039795795.1 Bacteroidota bacterium
CAGCGCGCTTTGTGAACAAGGTCGCAATTTTTGTAATAAATTATGGAATGCATCGCGGTTAATCAAAGGTTGGAAAGTGGATGATACATTGCCGACTCCTGCAAAAAATGAATTGGCAAGGCGTTGGATGACGCATAAAAAACGACAAGTTTTGGTTGAAATTGAGGAGAATTTCAAGCAATTTCGGTTATCGGAAGCGTTGATGACTTTGTATAAATTCATTTGGGACGATTTCTGTTCTTGGTATTTGGAGATGATTAAACCCGATTATGAACAGCCGATAGACCATAAAACGTTGGAAACGGCAATTGATATATTGGATGATTTAATGATTATGTTGCATCCGTTTATGCCGTTCATCACGGAGGAGATTTATCATCAATTGAAACGGCGGACGAAGGATTGTATTATTTCAAAATATCCTAAAACAGGTCGTGTAAATGCAGATTTGTTACACGCAGTGGAATCGGCAAAAGGCATTATTGTAAAAGTGCGCGAAATTCGCAATAATAAAGGTTTGAAACAACGAGAATTATTAGATTTATACGTTCAAAAATCAGATTTTTCAAAGGAATTGTTGGAAATGGACGGGATGAAATCAATGATTTTGAAATCTGCCGTTCTGACTGACGTACAAATGGTGGAACAAGAACCTGCTAATTCAGTTTCGTTTATCGTTGGTACGGACAAATTTTATTTGGTTTTAAAAGAGGAAATCGACGTGGAAGCAGAACGGGCAAAACTTTTGAAAGAATTGGAAAATGCTCGTGGTTTTTTGCGTTCGGTGGAAGTGAAGTTGAATAATCAAAAATTTGTGGCGAATGCGGCGGCGGCAGTTTTAGCGAAGGAACGCCAGAAATGGGCAGATGGACAAGCGCGGGTTTCGATTTTGGAAGAAAGTTTATCGAAATTGAATTAATTGGGGATGCTGGAATTGGGATTAAATGGGATTTTTTTTGGGATTAAATAGGATTGATTTGTAGGATTTGTAGGATTTTAATCCTACAAATCCTACAAATCAATCCCATTTAATCCCAAAAAAATCCCATTTAATCCCAATTCCAGCGTATCACTACATCAACATAGGATTGATTTGTAGGATTTGCAGGATTAAAATCCTAAAAATCAATCCCATTTAATCCCAATTCCAGCGCATCGGCGTTTCCGCGCTGTTTTTTTGGCGTGACCGCGATAAAGACATCAATGTAAAAAGTGCTTTTTTGCATCTTGCGTCGGATGCCTTGGACTCTTTCGGCTTAGTCCTTGGCGGCATTATCATTTCCTACACGCATTTATCTTGGATAGACCCGCTTTTAAGCCTTCTTATTTGTTTGGTCATCATCGCAAGCACTTGGTCGCTGTTGAAAGAAAGTCTGAAACTTTCGCTCGACGGTGTACCCGATAACGTCGATATGGAAGTCAATTTGCAAAATTGACGCAATTTGTGGATGATGTTATTAAAATTCCATTACTAAGTGCTTGGACAAATTAAAATGATACGAACTAAAATGATTTAAAATATGGATTATCAAATAGTTATAACTTGACGCAAGTTTGCAACTTGCGTCAAGTTGTGCGTTTAATTTTGTCTAATGAATTAAGTTAATTTAACAACCCATTCGGCAACGCGATAAAAAACGTCGTTCCTTCTCCCAACACCGATTCAAACCAAATCCGACCATTATATTTATCGACAATATTCTTGCAAATCGTCAAACCAATCCCCGTTCCGTCATATTGACGACTCAATCGTTGAAACAATTTAAACACTTTTTCACTATATTCCTCCTCAATGCCAATTCCATTATCTACGATTTTTATCCAAAATTCTTCCTTCTGAAGCACCGTTTCAATGCGTACAAGCGGTTGTTTATCACAAAACTTCAAAGAATTACTAATCGTATTCTGCAACAATTGCGTCAAATGCAAATGACTCATCCGCAACGACGGCAAATCGTCCTTACAAAGGATTTCAGCATTTTTTTGTTCAACCACGCTGCGCAAATTTTCACAAACTTCTTTTACAATTTGCCGAACCGAAATCGCCTTTTGCACTTCATGCCCTTCCGAAGCAACCGTCGAATATTGCAATAATGCCGTCAACAAAGCATCCATGCGCTTCACGCCCCCCGTCACATAACCCATATAATCCGCCGCATCTGGCGGCAAAAGCGAGATATAACGCCGTTGAATAATGTGTACAAAATTGCCAATACTGCGCAACGGCTCTTTCAAATCATGCGCAGAAACATAAGCAAATTGATTTAAAATCTCATTCGACTCCTTCAAACGACGGTTTTGCGACCGAATTTCTTCATTTTTCTGCTTTAAAATCAAATTTGCCTTCGTTTTCGTGCGCACCGAATAAATCAAAAAAACAATTAAAATCGAAAACATGATAAAAAGTACAATACTTAATGTCTTGGATTGCTCATATTTAAGCGATTCAATTTCCTTTTCTTTGCGCGCTTCCGCTTTTTCAATATCAAATTTAAATTGAGCCTCTGCCAAGCGACGCGACTTCTCCTCGTTGAACAAAGAATCGCCTAATGAATTTGCCGCCTCCAAACATTGATACGCATTCGTAAAATCCCCTTGTGCCTTATAAATCGCCGACAACGCAATATTCGCTTTTTGCTCAAGATCCTTGAAATGATACGGATGGCAAAGCGACAAACATTTTTTAAAATAAAGAATCGCTTCCGTATTCCATTGCTTTTTTAAATATAAATCCCCAAATTTATAATAAAAATTGGCTTGGTCATACGTTATAAAAAAATCTTTATATTCATTACAGCGCAAAAAATAATTTTCTGCCTTATCATATTGATTTTGATGAATATACACATCTGCAATATTTATCAACGATTCCACAATATTGCGTTTATCCTGCATTGCAAGAAAAATATGTAAAGCAGCTTCATGCCGTTCTAAGGCTTCCGCATACTGCCCCGTGAGAATCAATACCCGACCATAAACATTTTGAACTGCTCCAATTCGGGCAGAATCTTTCTGTTGCACCGCCATTGAGTATGCTTTTTGCACATTTTTGAGTGCGGCTTCCGTGTTTTTCGCTTTCAAATACGTGCTACAAATATTTTGCAAAGAAATCAAAACATTGGTTGGGTCATTGCGCTGTTCTGCGACTCCGAGCGACGACCAATAATATTCCACCGCATTATCAAAATCGCCCACAATCCCATACAACGCGCCCAAACCATGATACGCATATTCCACCGCCTCCAAATCATGAATGCGTTTGGCAACATCGAGGGTTAATAAATAATAATCTTTGGACGTTTTATAATCGCCCATTTTGCGACAAATGATTGCCCAATCATTGAAAATCGCTAATTTATCCGTATCCGGAGCCATCGGCGCGAACTTTAAACCTTGCTGATACGCCGTTTGAGCATCGTTTAACAAATTATTATTTTCGTAGATTAATCCTTTGGAACGGTAAATATCAATCAACATCCAAGCAGGATTCCCATAACGAGCTGCCTTGAACAAGGCAGAATCGGTCAATTGTAAGGCTTGATGAATATCTTTAAAGGCTAATTTTTTAGATTTTCTTAAAAGGACAATGATTTCTTTTCTGAAAATCATTGAATCTTGGCGAGATTGGCTCGAATGAGCAAACACAGCCCCATTGCTTCGCGGCATTAGCACACAAAACAGCATTAGCAAAGTCGCATGCAGCAACCGCTTCAAAAGCAGCTTGGGCAATGTGTTTCTCATATTCGTTAAAAAAACAATTGTTTTAGTTCGGGCATAAAAAAAAACCTGCAATACTTATGCCGTAAAGCAGGTTTTTGTGGGCTTCTCAAAATAGGATTCCAAATTAGTTGCCGCCTTTGCGTTTGTCTTCTGTACCGCAATCGCCCCCTTTGATTTGCAATTGGGCTTCAACCGCTAATTTTTCTCTCTCTTTTAAAGTTGCTTGGATTTCTTGGATTGTCTTTTTCATTGAAATGAATGTTTAACCGATTAAACAAAAAGAGCAAATAAATGTGTAATTCGATGTAAATCAATTATTTACACAATAGTTACATTTGCCAATGCCAAAGCAGAATTCGCATTCGCATTCGCTATCGCATTTGCGTTTGCCAATGCAGTCAAATTACCACCCACTCCTTTGCGTTTATCTTCCTCGCCGTCACCCCCGCGAAGGCGCAACAAATCGTTTTCCGATAAAATCTCCTTAGAAAAAAGCTTGTTCCGAAGCTCTTGGATTGTTTTTTTCATTTTAAATCAGTTTTTGGATAAAAAGGATATTTAAAATATTGTTTTAATATTTATATAAATAGCAACGCTCTTTATATAACAACACCATGGTTTGTTAAGAAATTTTTCGCGGCAGCAGCGATTGCAGCCAATAATTCTTTTCGTTTGTCTTCCTCGCCTACGCCACCGTGCAAACGGATTAACTCATTTTCGGATAAAATTTCTTTGGAACGGAGTTTTTGGCGGATTTCTTGAATGGTCATCATTTGTGTAGTTTCCTTAGTAATTGTTAAAATTGTATTATCGCAAAGGTGTATTTTACCTTTATTACTTCAAAAGTGTTGGTATTTAGGCGGTTGGATGAAATCCAAATGCTTCATTTTTTGACAGGGTCTGTTTGCAATATAAATTTTTGAACATTATATAATATGGTTTTTTTCAGCCTAAAATACATTTTTTTTCGGCAAAAAGCGTTTTTTTTGTGATTCAAACACGGTTTGAGTCGGGAATGAGCCTGCAAAATAAAATTCATTTTTTTTGCGTTCCATGTAACCAAATTCAAAAAGTTGGTCTTATATTAGTCTAAATAAACGTGTCAGATATGTGAATAACATATTTAACATTTTTAAAATTCAAAAAAAGAACGTTAATAAAAAGGCAATTAAAAATTTAATTATCTTTGCATCGTTATTCGGTCAACATCATTTTAACCATTTTTAAATTAATTTCGATTATGAAAAAATTGATTTTCGCATTAGCAATCGCTGCTTTCGGCGCGTCTTCTTCTTTTGCTCAAGCTCCTGCGGCTCCAGCAGCAGCAGTTAAAGCAGCACCTGCGGCGGCGGCAGCAGCAGTCAAAGCTGCTCCAGCAGCAGCAGCACAAGCGGCTCCAGCAGTAGCAGCTGAAGTGAAAAAAGCAGCTCCAAAAGCTAAAAAAGCACATGCAAAACATGCAGCTCATGCAGAAGCAGCAGGTGGTGCCAAAATGGCTTATCAATGTCCAAAAGGTTGCGCTTTAGTAGATGCAGCAGGCAAATGCCCTAAATGCGGTACTGAATTAGTAGCTATTGGCGGCGGTGCAGCGAAAAAAGTTGAAAAAGCAAAAGCAGCTGCGGCGGCAGCACCAGCAGCAGTGAAAGAAGAAGTTAAAAAGTAATCTTTTTTGCTTCTTTTTACAGCGAAAGGCGTGTCTTGATAAAAGACGCGCCTTTTGTCGTTTGGGTCGAATTCCTCAGTACACGACAAAATACTTTTCGACACAGATTGAACAGATTCCACGAGATTTTCACAGATTTTTTGGATTTTCAATGCTTAAAATCAAAAAAAATCTGTGAAAATCTCGTGGAATCTGTTCAATCTGTGATAAAAAGTATTTTTGTCACATACTGAGGTCTAATTAAGAAAAGGAAAAAATGTGTATTTTTGCGCCTCTTTTTATCTATAATACAGCCAAAATAATGAAATCTAAACAAATTAAAAAAATTGCAGTCTTCACTTCTGGCGGTGATTCGCCAGGCATGAACGCAAATATTCGCGCAGTGGTGCGCGCTGGGATTCACTTCGGGTTAAAAGTCTTCGGTATCAAGCGCGGTTATGAAGGTTTGATTGAGAATGAAATTGTTGAAATGTCTTCCGAAAGCGTGAGTAATATCTTACAATTGGGTGGAACGATTTTACAAACGGCTCGTTCTCAACGGTTTATGACCAAAGAAGGGCGCGACATCGCTTATGAAAATTTGAAAAAAAAGGGCATCACTGCCATCGTTGCCTGTGGGGGCAATGGGACTTTTACGGGTGCGAAGGTGTTTATGGAGGAGCATCCAGATATTAGGATAGTGGGTACGCCGGGGACGATTGATAATGATTTGTATGGGACGGATTATACGATTGGGTACGATACGGCGGTGAATACGGCGATGGCGGCGATTGATAATATTAAAGATACGGCGAATGCGCATGGGCGGACGTTTTTTGTGGAGGTGATGGGGCGTGATGCGGGATTTATTGCGCTGCGTTGTGCGATTGCGTCTGGCGCGGAAGCGGTTTTGGTGCCCGAAGTCACTACGGATTTGAGTAAATTGGTCACGACTTTGAATAATTATTATGCACATCGGAAACGGGCAGCCATTGTGATTATTTCGGAAGGCGATGATGCAGGGGGCGCGTTTAAAGTCGTCGAACAGATTAGAGATAAATTGACTTCCAAAGATATTCGGGTGACGATTCTTGGACATATTCAACGCGGTGGTCGCCCGACGGCGAATGACCGTGTTTTGGCAAGTCGGCTGGGTATGGAGGCTGTAAAAGCATTGTTGGATGGCAAAAAAGGGGTTGCTTTGGGCGTAGTGGCGGGTGAAGTTAATTATACGCCGTTTGAAGTGGCGATAAAACATCATCAACGCATTCATCCTGCGATGTTGGAATTGGTGGAGATTTTATCGTAGGGGCGCATTTGAATTAGGATTAAATGGGATTTTTTTGGGATTAAATGGGATTGATTTTTTAGGATTTTTTTAGGATTTTTTTTAGGATTTTAATGGGATGTTTCCTTTTTAGGTTACACTTTGGGATACATTGCGATACGAATCGATGTACGGATTTTACGGATTTCACCGATGGATACGGATTTTTAGAACCCAAATACTTGGTTTTAGGCAAAAAAATAAATAAAAATCCGTACCAATTCGTGAAATCCGTAAAATCCGTACATCCATTCGTATCGCAATGTATCCCAAAGTGTAACCTAAAAAGGAAAAATCCCATTAAAATCCAAAAATCCTAAAAAATCAATCCCATTTAATCCCAAAAAAAATCCCATTTAATCCTAATTCCAACGCTTTTTCACCATCGTCAAAATCGTCGCTAAAGCAACCGTTTCATTGGTTTGGTCATAAATTTCAACCCGCCATTTGACGACTCCTTTGGGAATATCCTCATCATTTTTCCGTTCTTGTTCAATTTTTTCTTGCACCGTCAAGCGTACGCCAATCGTCATGCCGACATAAACAGGTTTTAAAAATCGGCAATAATCCAATCCATAATTCAATAAAACAGGTCCCTTCTTCGCATCCACAAACAACCCCGCCGCTTTCGACAGCAAATAATATCCATGCGCCACTCGACCCGTAAAAAACGTGCCTTCCAAAGCCGTCACGTCGGTATGTGCATAGAAATGGTCGCCAGTGATATTCGCAAAAGTTACAATATCCGTTTCCGTCACCGTGTGTTTTGCAGTGACGAGCGTTTCGCCCAACGTCAAATCTTCAAAATGTTTGCGAAAAGGATGCACATCGGTTTCAAATTGCTTCGCGCCCGCTTGGTACGTTTGGGTAATCGACGTAATCATCGTCGGCGAACCTTGAATCGCCGTTCTCTGCAAATAATGTTTCACGCCGCGCACCCCACCCATTTCTTCGCCGCCGCCTGCCCGACCAGGTCCGCCATGCACTAATAACGGCAAAGGTGAACCATGACCCGTACTTTCTTTGGCACAATCTCGGTTTAAAACCAATATTCTTCCGTGATGACTCGCTGCACCCAATGTAAATTCCGTCGCAATCGCATTATCATTTGTCGCAATCGAACAACAAAGCGAACCTTTGCCCATCCGCGCCAATTCAATCGCATCGTCCAAATGTTGATACGGCATCAACGTACTGACGGGACCAAAAGCCTCCACTTCATGCGTCTCTGTGAATCGAAACGGTTCCGAATTCAGCATCAAAATCGGCGGCAAAAACGAACCATTTGCCCGATTTGCTCCTATAATTTCAAAATTAGCCAGGTTTCCATAAACAATAGGCGTTTTTTTCGACAAAAACTGCACTTTTTCCGAAACTTCTTTCACTTGTTCCCGACTCGCTAACGCGCCCATTCGGATACCTTCCATTTGCGGATTGCCCATTTTGATTTTAGACAATGCCTTCCCTAACGCGATTTGCACATCCTCCAATACATTTGCTGGAACAATAATCCGCCGAATTGCGGTACACTTCTGCCCACATTTCACAGTCATTTCCTTACAAACCTCTTTGATAAAAAGGTCAAATTCAACCGTTCCGACCACCGCATCCGCCCCTAAAATACTACAATTCAACGAATCCGCCTCCATATTAAACGGAACAGCTTGTTCAATCATATTTTTATTGCTTTTGAGGAAACGCCCCGTCGTCGCAGAACCCGTAAACGTAACCACATCCTGCCCCGTGACGCAATCCAACAAACCTTCCGCACTCCCGCAAATCAATTGCAATGCCCCTTCAGGCAAAATTTTCGACGCAATGATTTCTCGAACCACCGCTTCCGTCAAAAACGAAGTCACGGTCGCAGGTTTGACAATCGCAGGTACGCCCGCCAACCAATTGACCGCCACTTTTTCCAACATCCCCCAAATCGGAAAATTATACGCATTGATATGCACCGCAACGCCCTGTTTGGGTACTAATATATGGTGTCCGATGAACGTCCCATTTTTGGAAAGCTGGACCGCTTCGCCATCGGGACAATACGGCAAATTCGGAAATTGGCGGCGCAACGAAGCGTTCGCAAACAAATTGCCAATCCCGCCCTCAATATCAATCCAACTATCCATCCGCGTCGCGCCCGTCCGATAACTCAACGTGTAAAATTGCTCCTTTTTCGACAAAAGATGCAACGCCAAAGCCCGCAACATCTGTCCGCGCTCGTGGAAAGTCATTTTTCGGAGTTTAGGGCTGCCGATTTTGCGCCCGTAATCCAACATCGCTGCAAAATCCAAACCTTTACTACTTGCCGCCGTAATCGGTTCGCCTGTGACGGCATCGAAAAGCATTTTGCCCGCGCCATCCCCTTTTACCCAGTTGCCTAAACTATAATTTTCTAAAATGGTCATTTTGATTTTATTTTTGAACAAAGTTATGTAAATCGGCTCAATGATTCGGTATTTTATCACACGCTTCGGGCAGATTTCGGGATGTTTTATTTTGGGGTTACACTTTGGGATACATTGGGATATGAATGGCTGTACGGATTCCACGGATTTCACGGATGGATACGGATTTTTTTTTATTTTTTGCTCGAAACAAAGCATTGGAGTTAAAAAAAATCCGTATCCATCCGTGAAATCTGTAAAATCCGTACATCCATTCGTATCACAACCGAATCATATTTTGTGACTTTTTCTTTTGAGACAGCCACTTTTTTGATGAAAAAATGTAACAACAAACTAATTCAAGCGATAACACAAATAGATTAAACAAACAACTTGAAATGGACAAATTACTTTTTATCAGTTGGTTTCTACTGAAAATAGTCATGCCGATAGCGGCACAAGGCGAAATTTACCAGTTGGGCAATGCCAATAATTATTGTGCGGGCGATTATTTCAATGAAGTCGAGACGTACAAAGCGCGCCAAAGTTATGATAATTGGTGTTGGGCAGCCTGTATCCAGATGGTTTTGAAAAAACAAGGACTTTTTGTTGACCAATGCGATATTGTCATGCAAGGTTTTGGACAGGCAGATTGCAAAAATCAAGGTGCCGATTGCGCCACCATCGAAACGGCTGCGAGTGGTTGGTCGATTCAAGGCAGAACCATTCAGGCTTACATGGATAATCAACCGACGGCACACGGGTTGATAAACGATTTGGCATTCAAATACCCGTTAGTGATTGGGCTGAATATGCCCAGTCAAAACATTGGACATGCTTACGTTTTAACCGCCATCTACTTCCGCTACGACCTCAAGCAGCAAAAAATACCTTATAAAGTGGTGTTGCGAGACCCTTGGCCTACTAATCCTTCGCGCAAGGAATTAGAATGGGCGGATTTTGCCCAGCGCATTAATTGCATTACACATATTACTTTTTAACCAATTAAAATGTTTTGAAAATGAAACAGTTATTATTGATGCTGCTTTTTTCAAGCCTCTTTTTGACCTCGATTCATGCTCAAGTTTGGAGTCGTGATTTGAGGGGACAGTACGGTTTTAGAACCATCACTTACTCGTATGGTTATTACGAAGGCTACGTCAACGACGGATATGCCGACGGAGAAGGGACTTTTTATTACCGAGATGGGACGATTTTTCATGGCTATTATTACGACGGCTACCGAGATGGCAAAGGCGTTTTGATTTCGCCCGACGACGGCTATTTGGTCGGTTATTGGGAAGACGGCACTTATGTCGGTTGCAGTTGTCGGCATAATCAAAGCGATTACGATGAAGATGCCGTCGAAAAAATGGTGTATCAGCAGCGCAAACAGTCCGAAAATTCAACGCGAACCACTTCCAACGTTTCACCAGAAGGATACAAAATCAAAAAAATAGAGCCAGAAAGCCGTATGGGTAAAACGGTACTTGGACAATATACAAAATAGGCAGTTGGAATTAGGATTCAATAGTTTTTTTGGGATTCAATGGGATTGATTTTTTTGGGATTTTAATCCGAAAAAAGCAAGCCCATTGAATCCAAATTCAAAAACGCTGTTTTTGTGCAGATTGATGACTGATAGGTTCAGACGGCGCAATCGTTTGTTGTTGCTGCTGCGGTTTTGGAGCCACAGATTCGTTTGAAGAAGTATCTGGTTGACTCCAAAGGGTGATGATAATGCTGACCATCAACGCAGTTAATACGAATGCTATACCTCTAAACACCCATTTTATCATTGTCCAACGGCTCATTTTATAAGTTGGATCACGCGTAAGGATTTGAAATTGCATGGCTTAAGTAATTTTTTTTAAAATATATTTTTTGAGGCATTATTTTTTCTTTTTTGTGAAGCCAAATATTACACCATTTTTGGTAGAAATAAATGGAATCCTTTATTTAAGCTACAAATTTACAAAGTATTTTGATACAAATCTATATATCTATAAGTGTAGATGTATTTTTCACAATTTTTTAACATGAAATCCGAAAACAGGAAGGATTGATTTTTGGAATATAAAACAATTCCCTAAAAATCAATCCTATTTAATCCCACCCAAATCCTATTTAATCCTAATTCTTAAGTTTTTTCTCTCAAAAATGTAAGTGGTGCATCTTTTTTCAAATATCTTTGCCTTTTAAAAAATTAGTAACACTGAAATTGCTGTTTTTGTCGTCCAAAAACACAATTTTAAAAAACTTATTTTGAGAATTACCAAATATTATTTGCCATAACTCATTATTGGATTCAGAAATGAAGCAGACAACCTCATCGCTGTTACTCACTATCGCGCTTACGGGCGCATGGACAGCTTGCGATACGACCAAAAAAACGGCGACAACGCCCCCTACTAAAGCGATGGTGAATGTGCCAACGCCACCACCGCCGCCCTCTGCGGAACCGCCTTCGGAAGCGGGGAAAGCATTGAACTTTACATTTGCGGATACGTTGCCACTTTATCAAGCGACCTCGAAAAAAACACATGATTTGGTACATACTGAATTGGATGTGCGGTTTGATTGGGCGAAAAAGCATCTTTTGGGCAAAGCCATTTTGACTTTGAAACCGCATTTTTACGATTCGGATGCGTTGGAATTGGATGCAAAAGGCTTTGATATTCACAGCATTACGGATGAAAAAGGCACTAAATTGTCTTATGAATATGCTGATAATGTATTGAAAATCAAATTGTTACGCGCTTACAAACGCGCTGAACAATATAAAGTGTTGATTGATTACACGGCTAAACCAGACGAATTACCTGTGGGGGGTTCGGCGGCGATTCAGTCGGATAAAGGGTTGTTTTTCATCAACGCGGACGGGTCTGACCTCGAAAAACCGCAACAAATCTGGACGCAGGGGGAAACCCAAAGTAATTCTCGTTGGTTTCCGACGATTGACCGCCCGAATCAGCGCATGACGAATCAAATTACGATGACGGTGGCGGACAAGTACAAAACTTTATCGAATGGTTTGTTGAAAAAGTCGCAAAAAAATGCGGATGGGACGCGCACGGATACTTGGTTGATGGATATGCCGCACGCGCCGTATTTGGTGATGATGGCGGTGGGCGATTTTGCCGTCGTCGAGGACAAATGGCGCGGAAAACCGTTGATGTATTACGTCGAACCGAAATATAAAGACTATGCAAAATCAATTTTCAAAAATACGCCTGAATTATTAGAATTTTATTCTACGAAATTGGGGGTGGAATATCCTTGGCAGAAGTACGCTCAAATCGTGGTTCGGGATTATGTGTCGGGCGCGATGGAGAATACTACTTCGGTCATTTTCGGCGAATTTATGAACGGGACGGAACGCGAATTGATTGATAATGACCAAAATGAATCGGTCGTGGCGCATGAAATGTTCCATCATTGGTTTGGGGATTTGGTGACGGCGGAATCTTGGTCGAATTTGACGGTGAATGAAAGTTTTGCGAATTATAGTGAAGTCCTTTGGTTTGAAAATAAGTATGGAAAGGATTTTGGGATGCACCATTTGGAGCATACGATGGAAGGTTACATCGGCGAATCGCAACGTAAAACGCATCCATTAGTGGATTTTACGTATAGCAATCGGGAAGATATGTTTGATGCACATAGTTATAATAAAGGCGGCTGTATTTTGAATATGTTGCGGAATTATGTGGGGGATGAGGCATTTTTCTTGTCTTTGAACAAGTATTTGACGGACAATAAGTTTAAAACAGGGGAAGCGCATCAATTGCGGTTGGCATTTGAAGAGGTGACGGGCGAAGATTTGACTTGGTTTTGGAATCAATGGTATTTCAAAGCGGGACATCCTGTATTAGACATTTCTTACAAGTATGATGAGACGAAAAAGACCGTTCAAGTTAATTTGGAACAAAAACAAGAGGCTTCGGAGAAAATTCCTGCGGTTTTTGAATTGCCTTTGATGGTGGATGTGTATCAGGGCGCGGGGAAAGCGGTGCGATATCCGATTCGGATGGTCAATCGCAAACAATCTTTTACGTTTTCAGTGGCTGCCAAACCGGATTTGGTGAATGTCGATGCACAAAAAATGTTATTGTGTGAGAAGAAGGATAATCATACGGAGGCGGAATGGATTTATCAATTCAGCCATGCGCCAGAATATTTAGACCGCAAAGAGGCTTTGGAAGCGTTGAAGTCTAAAAACATGAGTGCCGCAGCAAAATCGGTTTTTGTGGCTGCTTTAAAGGATAAATTTTGGGGCATACGGGAAGATGCCATTAAAAATTTGGGTATCAAGGATGAACCGAGTGCTTTGGAGACGATTTCAAATTTAGCGGTCAGTGACCCACATTCCAAAGTGCGGGCGGTTGCGTTAGCGAAATTGGCGGCGACGGGCGATGCAAAATATGAACAAACGTTTAAAAAAGTGTTGGAAACGGAGCAAGCCTATCCTGTGATTGCGGCGGGCATGTCGGCATTGTACAAATTGAGCGCGCCTGCGGCACTTGAAGCGGCTAAAAAGTATGAAAATGAGACCAATTCGGAACTGTTATTGAGTGTGGGCGAGATGTACGCGAAAAATCCGACGGCAGAACGGGTTGCTTTTTTCGAGAAAAACCTTGAAAAAGTGAATGGTTTAGAAGCGATTGGTTTTGTGGGCAATTACGCGAAGATGATGGTCAAAACGGGAGAAACCGATTTGAAAGGGAAATTGACGCGGTTGTATAAAATCGGGATTGACCAAGCACAATCGCCTTGGCGTAGGTTTGCGTGTGCGCGGACGATGAAAGATTTGTCGAGCGCGTTGAAACAAAAAAATGGTGCAGACCCATTAGTACCTGTTTTGGATGGTTGGTTGAAAGAAATCATTGAAAAAGAGTCGAATGCGCAATTAAAAGCGGTTTATGAATCGGTTTTTAATGATAAATAAACTATTTTACCAATTGTGATACGAATTTTAGTACGTGACAGCAGATACTTTTCGACACAGATTGAACAGATTTTACGAGATTTCACAGATTTTTTTGGATTTTAAGCATTGAAAATCAAAAAAAATCTGTAAAATCTCGTAAAATCTGTTCAATCTGTGTCGAAAAATATCTGCTGTCATATACTTCTATTCGTATCGCAATTTGCAATTCAAGCCCTAAATTAAATTTGTCTGTATCTGAAATGTATGTACCTTTGTTGTCTATTTTCTAACTTGGTCAGTTGGTTTGAAGCGAACTGACTATTTTGTTAACGGGTATAATTTCAGCATGGAACCCACTCCACAACCAACCCCTTCAACCAATTCGAGCTACACACAGCCCGCCTCCGAACCCAAAATCCCCAACAACAATGGTCATAATCACAACGCCCTAACAGCAGGGGGCGTGTTGGTTACGTTGGGAATCATTTTTGGGGACATCGGCACTTCACCTTTATATGTGATGAAAGCCATCGTCGGAGAAGCCGTTGTCAGCGAAACTTTAGTGTACGGCGGTATTTCCTGTGTTTTCTGGACATTATTAATTGTTACGACTTTTAAGTATGTGTATCTCGCGCTAAACATGGATAATAGAGGCGAAGGAGGGATTTTCGCTTTATATGCTTTGGTGCGGCGTTACAAATCGGGTTGGGTTATTTTTCCTGCCATTGTGGGTTGTGCGGCTTTGATAGCAGACGGATTTATCACGCCGCCGATTTCCATTTCGTCGGCGATAGAAGGATTCCAGCAATTGTATCCGAAATTGGATACCATACCGATTGTGGTTGGAATTTTGGTGGTCTTATTTGCAATTCAACAATTTGGTACCAATATAGTCGGTTCTGCTTTTGGACCGATTATGATGATTTGGTTTTTGATGATTGGCGGTTTAGGCTTGATGCAAATTATTGAAAATCCGCATGTCTTAGCAGCCATGAATCCAATGTATGCGGTGAAATTATTGGTGAAATATCCGGGTGGTTTTTGGTTATTGGGCGCGGTTTTCCTTTGCACGACGGGTGGGGAAGCCCTTTATTCCGATTTGGGGCATTGCGGCAAAGAGAATATTCGAGTGAGTTGGATGTTTGTTTTTGGCTGTTTGTTGTTAAACTATTTTGGTCAAGGGGCATGGTTGATGACGCATTGTGCGGGCAAACCTTTGCCAGAATCGGTTAAAAATATCGGCGTTTTATACGCTTCGGTGCCGCCCGAATACTTGACGGCTTCCATTATTGTTGCAACGGCGGCGGCAATTATTGCCAGTCAAGCCTTGATAACGGGTTGTTTTACGCTGGTGAATGAGGCGATGAAGTTGAAACTGTGGATTAATATGAAGGTGGATTACCCGACTCAACTCAAAGGGCAGATTTACATTCCTGCGATTAATTGGTTTTTATTAATGGGTTGTTTGTTAGTGGTTTGGATTTTCAAGCATTCGGCGGAAATGGATGCGGCTTATGGCTTGGCGATTATTTTTAATATGTTGATGACGAGTTTGTTGCTATTGTATTATATGTGGATGCGTCGGTATCCCCGATGGCAAACGTTTGGATTGGGCTTTTTGTTTTTGAGCATCGAAGGAGCGTTTTTGGTTTCCAATATGGAAAAATTTCCACATGGAGGCTGGTTTAGTGTGACAGTGGCAGTCATTTTATTTTTAATGATATTTGTTTTTTATCAAGGGAAGCGATTGCGGAAAGAACATACCAATTTTGTTTCGTTAGACCAGTATGTGCCGATGTTGCAAGATTTGATGACGGACGAGACGATTCAGAAGGAAGCGACGAATTTGGTGTATATGTCGATGGCGGATAATAAAAGTAAAATTGATAAAAATATTATCTATTCTATTTTCAGAAAACGACCGAAACGTGCTGATATTTATTGGTTTGTGCATGTGGATATTTTAGATGTGCCGTTTGGACAGTCTTATAAAACGCATACGATTATTCCGGGCAAAGCATTTTTTGTGCGTTTGAAATTTGGTTTCAAGGTAGAACATAAAGTCAATCGCATGTTTAAAAAAATCGTGGAAGAGATGCAGGCGAATGGCGAAGTGGATGAAACGAGTCATTATCCGTCCTTGAAAAAACATAATATTCCTGCGGATTTCAAATTTATTTTATTGAATTCTCGGGTTTCGACGGATGATGAATTGAGTCCTTTTAACCAATGGGTCGTTCGGGTGTATCGTGTTATTAAGAAATTAAGCCTTTCAACGACGGAAGATTTTGGGTTGGAAGTCGGCAATGTAGAAGTGGAAACTGTTCCAATTAACATTGCGCCATTAAAGGATTTTCAAATGAAACGCGAGTAAGTTAACTATACTTATCCGAAACGGAATAACAAAAAATCGTAGGGGCAGGTCGTGACCCTGTGCTGTGTACATAAGTTCTTTGACAGATTGTAATATGAATTATCTTTGTGAAAATTTACTCAATCCACGG
>JBDKKX010000047.1:0-16414 GCA_039795795.1 Bacteroidota bacterium
CGCCCACAACAGGGACGAGTGAAATAACGCGCCGCTTTCTTTTGTGTCATCAGAAATTGCGCGAATTGAAAACGATTAAAAGCAGTCGTCAATTCGCTATCGAATTGGACTATTTGCCTCAAAGTTTAAGCGAAATCCTCAAAGGACGGCGCGAAGCAACGGTTGATTTATTGCGAAAAGCTGTAGAATCCTATCGTTTCAACCCGATTTTCCTGTTTACAGGCGAAGGAGCGATGTTTTTGTCCGAAAGCGACCGCACTGGTTTGCGGACGTTGACCGTTTTGACCGATAAATCTGCGGAAGAACAAATCATTCACGTACCGATTCCTGCGCAATCTGCTTACGCGACCGATTTGAGTAATCCCGATTTTATGCAAAGTTTGCCACATTTTTCGTTGCCCGATTACAAATACAAAGTGGGAACCCATCGTGCGTTTGACGTGTCGGGAGACGGGATGGAACCAACGCTTTTTGAAGGCGATAAAGTCGTTTGTAGCTTTGTGGAAACGCCCCTTTGGGCATCTGCGTTGAAAGACGGGTATGTATATGTAATTGTAACGAAAGGCGATGTTTTGATACGCCGCTTGCGCAATCAATTGAAAGACAATAATTTATTAGAAGTTTATACAGACAATTCATTTTACGAGCCCACCCAAATTTCACTGAATCACATCAAAGAAATATGGTATGTGCGCGCTAAAATCAGCCCATTTCTGCCCTCTCCATCCAGTATTCACGGGCGTTTGGAGACGGACATGCGCGAATTGAAGCAAACCATTAAAGAACAGTCGAAATTAATCGAAAATTTAAATTTAACGATAGAAAAATTATTAAATAAGTAATTTTGGCATTCGTTTAGTAGAAGCCTTGTTGCAGAATAAAATTTTGTCGCTCAAAAAAGATTTTGAAAAGACGATGAAACACGTTAAGAAAATTTTAAATTTTAAGAAAACAGCAAATTTTTTAAGGTTTTTCTGAAAAAAACTTGTTGTTTATTTTATTAGTTTGTACCTTGCGGCGTTTTAGCGAAATAAAAAATTAAAGCGGCTTTAAAACGTATCTAAATTTTTTTAATTATGACAGATAAGTTTGATAACATTGACCTCAGAATCTTAAAAATCCTTCAGGATAACAGTAAGATTACCAATTTGGATTTATCCAAAAAAATCGGTTTATCGCCAGCTCCGACTTTGGAAAGGGTTAAAAAATTGGAATCTACTGAAATCGTGAAGAGCTATCACGCCGTTGTTGACCCGCAAAGCATCGGTCTGAATGTGAAAACCTTCGTTTTGGTCTCTCTTGCATGGCAGAAGGATAACGCTCTCAACAATTTCTTGGACAAAATCAAGGAAATCGAGGAAATCACAGAGTGTTACATCATTACGGGAGAAGCAGACTTTTTGATTAAAATCATCTGCAAAGACATCCCGACGTATGAGCAATTATTGTTCAAAACGTTGTCTCAAATCGAGGAAATCGAGCGTTTGAAAACGTTGATGACCCTCTCGACGGTGAAAGATTCTAAAGTGTTGCCTTACAAATACGAGTAATCGTTTTTGCGTGTTGGTAACCCACAAATTGCGTCAACAAAGTAAAGTTGACGCAATTTTTTTGTAACCATCTCATGATTTAGGTTTAAATTTGCGTCAAAAAGCATCCTGCACATGAATCAAAAATCGGATGGAATTTTGGATGTCGGATTTCAAATTTCGGAATGTATTGATAATCAATGGGTTTTGAAAAATCAAAACCTAAAAAAAACGTCCCAAAATACATATAAGGCAATATCTCTTTTTTCGGGTTGCGGCGGCATGGATGTCGGTGTGACGCAGGCGGGTTTTGACCTATTGGCTTGTGTGGAAATGGATCCGCATGCTTGCGCAACTTTGAGGGCAAATATCTATCAAAATTTAGGTAAAACTCAAGTTTTTGAACAAGATATTCGTCAAATCAATCCGCAGGATTGGATGAAAACCTTAAATATTGCTGCTGGTGAATTGGATTTACTCTGTGGAGGACCGCCTTGTCAAGCGTTTTCACAAATTGGCAAACGGCACAGCCTAAAAGATGATAGAGGTTTGTTGCTTTTTGAAATGGTTCGTTTTGCTGCCGCGTTTCGTCCAAAGGCTTTGATGATTGAACAAGTCAAAGGTTTGTTGAATGCGGAAGATGATGATGCTAAAATTGGTGGTGTTTTTAATACACTGATACATCAATTGGAGCAATTGGATTATATTCCAAAATGGAAAATTGTGAATGCCGCAGACTATGGAGTGCCGCAGTTGCGGCAGCGCGTTTTCATTATTGCCACTCAGAAGCCGAATGATTTTCAATTTCCGCTTCCATTGAACGGAGATTCTAAGAAATCAGGCTTACTTTTTAACTTAAAACCTTATAAAACGGTAGGTGAAGTGATTAATGACTTGGATAAACCTTATCTACTGAATGGACATATTCCAGAAAATAGTCATTTAGACGTAACACCAGAAGGAGACCGTTTTAGAATTAAAGGAGTTTCAGAAGGCGGGCATTTGTCGGGCGCACTGCATTTGCCCATAGAACAACGCAAGGGTTTAACTCAAAAAGACACTACCAAGTTTAAAAGGCTTTCCCGAACGCAACCTGCAAATACATTGCGGTGCGGTGAGATTTTTTTTCATCCATTGGAAGACCGTTACTTAACACCGCGTGAATACTTGCGTATTCACGGTTATCCCAATGATTATGTGTTAAAAGGTCCGATTCGTGGGCGTTCTGGACAAGCAAAATTTTTAGACCAACATCGTCAAGTCGCAAATTCAGTGCCGCCACCTGTTGCAAAAGTGTTAGCGGCAGCTATTGCTGAAATTTTACAATACAAACCTCAACATGCCCAAAATATTTGAATTATTTGGATTTCCTTTGCAAATCCAGACCGACGAAGCACTTGCTTGTCGAAAATCAGCTACTTGTCCTTTCATGGGTGGCGAATGCGACGGCGGAGGCAATCGTTATGCTTCGCAAATAGATTTGAAAACCAATGAAAATCTTCAAGATTTTTTTGAAAATCGTAGCTATGTTGCATCGGGTGTTTGCTCGATTCAATTGAAAGATTATGAAGCACCTTGGATCGTTTGTCCGCGCCGTTTGTTAGTTTTGGGTAATGAAAAAGCAGCAAACAGAGCCCATCAAACGAATGCTGAAAATCAACTTTTGCAGTTCATGAACTATCCTATCGGAACAAAATTAGGGATTTGGTCCGAAGTGAAATTGATGATAGCAGAGCTATCAGACGATGGGGATAAATCCTTTCATTACACATTTGATTACGTGATAATGCCAATCGGTAAAGCAAGTGAAATAGAAATTGTGCAACTTTTAGGCGGTAGTTGGTCCACTTGGCGTAAATGGTTTGAGAAAGCAGGATATTCAATTTCACGGCAAGGAACATTGGATTTTGTGGAAAATTTCCCGATAGGAGTGCCGTATATTATCGAAATCATGACTTCAAGTACATCTGGCGGCAATAAATCGAATCGAACAACAATCCCACAAGCGTTTGAAGATGCTATTTTAGGTAAACCGCATCAAGCACCCAATATTAATAAACGACAAGTTTGGGCGCGCATGATGAGTCAACTGATTGTAAAATCGGAAGTTGCAATGAATTGGGGTGGAAAAGCCTTATGGTTAATCCAAGATAATTTAGCGAATTACATTAGTACTTCGACCGCACTGGATTTGAAAAAATTTGTTGCAGAAAAATTGTCAGAAGTTAATTTACTAAGTTTTAGTTATGTGGATGCGCCAGTAAATGCTGCGGGAGCCATTGAATTACAATTCAAAAACCTGTTTGCAGGTCATATTTCCGCTAATTCAAAAGATGCAATGCCCAGTTTTTCAGACATGATCAGAACGCCATTGTTGCCCCCAATACAAAATTTGATACGTCGTTTAGCGGAGTCCAAGCCTATTCATCAAATTGAAGTCAAAAAATAATGTGATTTGTATTACAAAATAAGCTTGTTTTTAGGGATAAAACGGGTTTTATCAAAAATCGCCCCTGTTGAATGAACGCATTGTGGGCGATTATTGATTTTTATTCCTCAAATCATGCATAATAATTACAAAAAACCTACTTTTGCGCTTTTTATTCCGAAAATATAAAAACCGCAAGATGATAAATATTCATTTCCCTGACGGTAAATCCCGTTCCTATCCCAAAGGCACTACTTCCTTAGACATTGCCAAAAGCATTAGTCGCGGATTGGGTGAAAAAGTGTTGGCTGCAAAAGTCAACGGGCTCGTTCAAGACGCACATCGTCCTTTGACGGCTGACGCTGAGATTCAATTTCTAACTTGGGACGATAAAGAAGGCAAAAATGTCTTTTGGCATTCGTCTGCGCATTTGTTTGCGGAGGCTTTGGAAGCCTTGTATCCGGGTACCAAATTCGGTATTGGTCCCGCGATTGAACAAGGTTTTTACTACGACGTGGACACTACAAACGCTAAAATCCAACTTTCTACCAATGATTTTAAGAAAATTGAGGATAAAATGACGGAATTAGCCCGTCAAAAAAATGCGTATCGCCGCGAAGAAGTATCCAAAGCAGCTGCGTTAACTTATTTTAAATCCAAAGGAGATGAATATAAATTAGAATTAATTGATGGTTTGGAAGATGGTAAAATTACGTTTTACACGCAGGGTAAATTTACGGATTTATGTCGCGGACCGCATTTGCCTTCTACGGAGCCGATTAAGGCAATTAAATTGATGAAAGTGGCGGGTGCGTATTGGAAAGGCGATGCGACGCGCCAACAAATGACGCGTATATATGGTATCACGTTTCCGAAAGCGCAGGAATTGAAGGAGCATTTGGAGCGATTGGCAGAAGCGTTGAAACGTGACCATCGCAAAATTGGGCAAGAATTAGAATTATTCATGTTTTCGGAGCGTGTCGGTGCAGGATTGCCGATTTGGTTGCCGAAAGGAACGGCTTTGCGCCAACGGTTGGAAGATTTTTTGAAAAAAGAGCAACTTAAACGGGGTTATCAACCTGTGATTACGCCGCATATTGGCAAAAAAGAATTATATGTTACTTCTGGGCATTGGGATAAATATGGCGAAGATTCGTTCCAACCGATTAAAACGCCGCGCATGGATGAGGAATTTATGTTAAAACCGATGAATTGCCCGCATCATTGCGAGATTTTTGGGCATAAACCGCGTTCTTACAAAGAATTGCCTGTCCGAATTGCGGAATTTGGAACGGTTTATCGGTATGAACAAACGGGGGAATTGCATGGTTTGACGCGGGTTCGTTGTTTTACGCAGGATGATGCGCATCTTTTTTGCACAGCAGACCAAGTGAAACAAGAATTTCTTGGGGTTTTAGATTTGACGATGCACGTTATTAAAAAATTGGGTTTTGAGCATTTTACAGCTCAAATTTCGTTGCGCGACCCTGAAAATAGAGCAAAATACATCGGTTCGGACGAAAATTGGGCAAAAGCAGAACAAGCTATCATTGAGGCAACCGCAGAAGTGGGTTTAAAAACGACCACCGCAACAGGAGAAGCGGCTTTTTACGGTCCGAAATTGGATTTTATGGTGAAAGATGCGATTGGTCGTTCATGGCAATTGGGTACGATTCAGGTGGATTATAACCTGCCCGAACGATTTAATTTGCAATATGTGGGCGCGGATGACAAAATGCACCGTCCTGTAATGATTCATCGGGCACCTTTTGGTTCGATGGAACGGTTTATTGGGGTTTTGACGGAACATTGTGCGGGTAAATTTCCATTATGGCTCGCGCCTGAGCAGGTTGCGATTTTGCCTATATCGGATAGATTTTCGGAATATGCACACGGTGTGATGCGCGAGTTGGAAGCGCACGATATTCGCGGTTTTGTGGACGATAGAAGTGAGACATTGGGTAAAAAAATACGCGATACGGAGTTAAAACGGATTACTTTTATGCTGATTGTGGGCGAAAAAGAGGCTGCTGAAGGTAAAATTAACATTCGTAAGCAAGGCGAAGGTGATAAAGGGGGTATGTCTGTGGGCGATTTTGTTACCTATTTTAAGACATTATTATAATCTATTATTTGAATTAGGATGAATGGGATAACAAAGGATGTACAGGATATTCTGTACATCCTTTGTTATCCCATTCATCCTAATTCAAATAATAAAAAAAGCTCGTAGCTGCAAAAGCAGAACCACGAGCCTCCAAAAACGAATCTTACAATTTTTAACCAAAACTTACATAATCTATTAGAACAAATTATATGCCAAAAATATATGAAAAGTTTTAATGGTTATATTTTTATTTCTTAATGAATTAAGAAATTTATTTTTTTATATTTGTTTTATGACCATTGCCACTATCACATTTTATATATGTCACAAACGGACTATTTTAAAAAAGGTTACAAAGGTTTATTAAAATTTTTCAAATATTTCATTTTTGTCTTGAAAGTATAACCAATCACTTGTGCATTTTGCTTTGCCTTATCTGCTTTTTCGCCTGCAAATAAATCATCTACGGTTTGACAAAAATGTTCAATCCAATGCTCAAAATGCTCGTCATGAACATCAAGTCGAATGTGTTTTTGAAAAACATTGCTCATCTCGGACTGTTCATCCAACAAAATGAATGCCCAAAAACCAATCATGCGCGGGAAATGATGTTCAAAATCAATGCCTTTGAAATGCGGAGCCATGATTTCGTCACTCAATAATTTAGCATAAAATGTTCTAACTAAATGTTCTATATCAGCGCGATTTTTAATATCTATTTTCATAATTCATTTTTTTCTGATAAAATTGGATGTAAAATGCCTCCAAAACAGTTTTAACGCAATATTTGTTGCATATTTTTAATGGATTGGTTTCCTTCGTCTGCAGAAATCATTTTATCTTTGCAATATTAAAAAAAAAATGCTTGTTTTAGTCTTAAAAAAAATTAAAATATGAAATATTTCTTAATGGTCGTGATGACATTTGCATTAAGCGGGTGTAGAACACAATACCAATCTGCAATTCCACCTGCTTCCAGCAGCAAAAAACCAAAAAACATTATTTTGATGATAGGCGATGGCATGGGCTTAACCCAAATATCTGCTGGTCTTTATGCGAATAAGAACAAATTAAATTTGGAATTATTTCCTTATGTGGGTTTGCACAAATCGTATCCTGCGGAAAATGGCGATTTAATTACAGATTCTGCTGCGGGTGCGACGGCTTTTGCGGCGGGTGAAAAAACGTATAATGCAGCCATTGGGGTTGGTGTAGATTCGTTGCCGCGCAAAACGATTCTCGAAATGGCGGAAGAACATGGTTTGGCAACGGGTTTGATTGCAACGTGCAACATTGCACACGCTACGCCCGCATCGTTTATCGCTCATATCAAAAAACGGGATTTGTATGAAGACATTGCTGCTGATTTTCTAAAAACGAATGTAGATTTAATCATTGGCGGCGGCAAAAAATACTTCGATAGGCGCGCTGATAATCGCAATTTGTTGACAGAATGGCAAAAAAAAGGCTATTATGTGAGCAATCATACGCAAGAAGATTTAGAACGCATGGTTTTTCCAGAAAGCAATGTGGCGTATTTCACGGCAGAAGATCATCCTGTGCCTGCGGCGCAAGGACGGGATTATTTGCCTTTGGCGAGTCGTTTGGGATGCGATTTTTTGAAAAAACGGAATTCAAAAGGTTTTTTTATGATGATAGAAGGTTCTCAAATTGATTGGGGCGGGCATGCAAAGAATTCGGATTACATCATTTCTGAAATGCAAGATTTTGACCAAGCGATTGGACAAGTCTTAGATTTTGCAAAAAAAGATGGGAATACGTTGGTTATTGTCACCGCAGACCATGAAACGGGTGGTTATTCGATTAATAAAGGTTCCAAAATGGGCAGTATTCAAGGCGCATTCACGACGGATTATCATACAGGTTGTTTGATTCCCGTTTTTGCTTTCGGACCTGGTGCGGAAAATTTTGCTGGAATGTATGAAAATACGGCGATTTTCCATAAAATGAAAGCATTATTTGGTTTTTAAAAGAAAACAAGTCGTCGAAGTTTTGTTACCTCGACGACTTGCTCAAAGCAATCGTTCATACAAAATCGCTTTAAATTTGCGCAAAATTGCTATAATCTGCATCAAATCATCTCGTTTTGTACAAATATAACTTTCTGAAATGCAATATTCTTTGCCTTGCATCACTACAAAATTCCATTGTTTTCCTACGACTTCTACGCCATACAACGGTTTTCCATTCTGATTCTTCACTTGCGCAATCAAAAAGGCTTCTAATAATTGCGCCATGGAATCGCCTGTCGGATTTTTATTGGGTTTGTATTCTTGAAAATGGAAATACGGTTCACTTGGAGAATCCATAATCCCTTTTGCCAACATAAAATCCGACTTAACGACCAATGGAATGTCTTCTACTTTTGCGGAAATGGTTTTTTCAAAATAAGCGACCACTTGAGTATGATCAATCAGTTTTCCAAGTTCTAAAACAGGCGCAATAAACATCATTTTTAAATCCTCTTCGTTCCAGCCTTCTATGTGGTGAAAAGCTCTAAAAAAAACGATTTCAAATTGTTGCTTTTCCAAAGCATTCCATTCTGGCATGGGCGCGTCTAACCACTCTTGCATTAACGGGGTTAATGTTTTAAGTCGAGTTAAGCTAAAAGTTCGGATTAACTCCGATTCTTTCCATGCTTTTGAAGCGGTGATATGCTTTGTTTGGGTTGTTGGGATTGGGGTTGCTTTTTTCTTTGCCATTTTTAAACGATTTTAAAATTTGAAAAGACTTTCTTACCAAACGATTTAATCCTAATTTTGTTTAATGATAAAATTTTAGCTGATGAAACTAAATATCATTCTTCTCGCCGCAGGCGTGTCGCGTCGTATGAACGGGGTCAATAAATTATTGCTACCGTTTAAAAATAAAACAATCGTTCAAATTACCATAGAAAATTTGATACAAGCCAATATTGGCAAAATAATCGTTGTTACAGGGCATCAATCCGAGCAGGTTCAAAAAGTCTTGAAAGATTATCCCATTGAAAGGATTTTCAATCCCAATTATGCAACGGGCATGACAGGTTCAATTCAAACGGGTTTGCTCCATGTTGAGGAAGATGCGGATGCGTATATGATTGCACTTTCGGATATGCCCTTCATCCAACCTAAAATGTATCAATTATTGGCACAACAGTTTGAAAATCAATGGATTAAAAATCAGAAACCATTGATTGTTGCACCTGTTTTAGATGGAAAACGAGGGAATCCAATGTTGTTTTCAAAAGATTTTAAATCGAAATTGCTCGCACATGACGCGCCTGATGGTTGTAAAGAGATTGTTATGGCGCATGCAGACGCTATTTTGACAGTTGATTTAGCCACAAAAGGCGTTTTTCAAGATATTGATTATTGGGCAGATTACCTTGCGATTTCGACTTCTTAGAACAAAACTTTTGTTTCCCTTTGTACCTTTTGTAACTTTTGTGCTTAAAAAAATCAAAACACTTCATATATTTGCATCGAGAATGTGTTAACAAACACATCTCCAAATAATATTTTGATTTAAAAGCAAACTCCGTAACAATCAGTTACTCAACTCAAATTATTTTCCATGCGGTTTAAATCCACCACCACAAACGGCTACACCGTTTATGCCGTCACAGGCGTTAACACCATTTCTTTTGCCATTGATTTTGAAAAAGCAAATACGTCGGGTTTGCTTGGCTTCGCTATTGAACGCAACGATTTAGCAACCAATGAGCGCAAATTTTTAACGGGTTTCAAGGTTTTTCAGCACTTAATTCCGAATCCTACGGCGGATACAACAGTCAGTACGCTTGAACATCCCATGCAAAGTTTTGTTTGGGAGGATATGAGCCTTCAACCCGACCAATCGTATGAATATTTTTTTTATCCCATGACGGGTACCGTCGGCGCGCTTCAAAAGGGCAGACCGATTAAAATTGCGGTCACGATGGAACCGCTTTTCTCCAATAAAGAACACGATGTTTTTTTCAATCGCGGTACTGCAAGCAGTCGTGCATACAGTGCTAAATTTGGTAAAGTCCATCCGCTTGCGATGAAAGAACCTAAAAAATCAGAAGGTTTAGCTTGGTTAAGTCGAGATTTGTCTGCTGCAATCTTTAAATTCATTGGGCAGGCGAAAAAAGGAGATGCTTTGCGCTGCTGTTTTTATGAATTTAGCTACGTGCCTGTTTTACAAGCGTTGAAAAAAGCCATTGAAGATGGCGTTGATGTTCAAATTATTTTGGATATGAAAGAATCGGAAAAACCGCCGAGTCAACCGCGTGACGAAAGCCTCGAAGCCATTCATAAAGCAGGTTTTCCAATGCAAAACATCCTTGAACGGACTGCGAATCCCAAAGAAATCCAACATAATAAGTTTATGGTGTTTATCGAGGGAGGCAAAACGCCAAAAGCGGTTTGGACGGGTTCCACTAACATTACTTTTGCGGGCATTCATGGGCATAGTAACGTCGGGCATTGGGTTCGGAATGAAAATGTGGCAGCTAAATATATGGAATATTGGGCTTTGTTGAAAACGAATCCGGGCGGATTAGCAACCGATTCGGATGCCGTTCAAAAGCAAAAACATCAAGCGTATCAAAAAGCGATTGACCAAATTCAGCCTGCGATTAAGCCGTCGGATATGGCAAAAATTCCTGTTGGGACGACAGCGTTTTTCAGCCCAATGAGCGATTTGACTGCGTTGAAATTGTATGCCGAATTGTTGGATAAGGCGAAAACGCTTTCTTGTATTACATTGCCTTTTGGCATCAATAAGACGTTGACCGACCCTTTTTTGGACAATACGGATAAGAGTCAATTGGTGTTTATGATGTTCGATACTGAACCTAAAGACTTGATTCTCAATGAAAAACACCATGTTTTTGTCACTTGGGGCGTAGATACAGATAGCGTCGTGACCGAAACGACGGGGCGGACGCGCCTTAATTCAAATGTAGAATTTTTGCATACCAAGATTTTATTGATGGATCCGTTGAGTGCAGACCCGATTGTTGTGAGTGGTTCGTCGAATTATACCAATAAATCGACGGTGAATAATGATGAAAATATGCTGGTGATGAGGGGGGACAAACGGGTTGCGGATATTTATTTGACGGAATTTAATCGGTTGTTCCATCAATTTCATCAAGCGGCGGTTTTGAAAGGCATGAAGGATGAGGAGAAAAAAGCAGGGGTTGCCGATAGCATGTTTTTACAGGAAACGGATGGTTGGTTGAAAAAATATGAAGTGGGCACTTTGAAGTATAAGCGGGTGAAGTCTTTTACAGGAATGACGCTTTGAATTAGGATTGAATAGGATTTTTTTGGGATTAAATAGGATTGATTTTTAGGATTTACAAGATTTGCCGTATTTCAAACCCGAAAAAATCCCATGAATCGTAAAAATCAATCCTATTTAATCCAAAAAAATCCCATTTAATCCTAATTCTACAGCTTCACAAATGAAATCATTCCTTTTTTATCGCTCGTTTGCGGCACTTGCAGTAAGTACGCGCCTGTTTGTAAACCTTCTGTATGGAGCGTCAAAATATTAAAACCTTTGTTCAATCGTTGGTCGAATTGCAATACTTTTTTACCTTGCATATTGAAAATCGAAATAGGTAATTCATTATCAATCAAGCTATTCAATTCTAATATCAATACATCTTGGGCTGGATTGGGATAAACGCTGCCCATTATCACATTGACCAATTGTAAATCTGCTTTCCGACCATCTGCTATAATCGGATTGGTTTCAGGCAATACCACAATCGTCGCTTGATTGTTGTTAATCACCGTATCCGCAGGAGTCGTTGTGACCAAACGCGTCGTCGCAACGATTGGCGTTTCAACATTCAATATAAATAAAGGCACCGTCAAAGTGGCGGTTTGCCCCGCATCCAATCGGTTGATGAACCATGAATGACAATTCACGCCACCCGCACACCATTCGCGCCAACTGCCTGTCGAAGCAATCACTGTGCCTCCATTTACAGTCCCTGTTGGAAACGGCAACTCAATTTGGGTGTTCGCAAAGGGTGTAATACCATTGTTACGAACCGTAATTTGAAAATTGACGGTCGAATAACGGGTAAAAACGGTCGGATTCGCTGTAATACTCAAGCCTAAATCGGCATTGGTGGTCGTCGCCAAATTTTCAACAAGGACTCTAAACCGACAAGCGGTTTGATTGCCCGTTGAATCGCGTGCGAAATAGTTCACCGTTGTCGTTCCCACAGGAAAGCAATTGCCTGAAATGTGGGAGGGCGTAACCGTCGGCGCACCGCAATTGTCTGTCGCAACTGGCGCAATCCATTGTGCAATCGCACAGGTTTCTGCCGTCGAAACCATTATATCACTGGGACAATGGGTGAAAATCGGTGCCATCATGTCATTGGCACAAGGCGAAATGGACGCATCTAACGGCAACTGAACCACTGCTTCATCATCTTCCGCAGGAATACCCGTGTGATTATTGTTAGGAGCAGAGTCTGCATCTTCGCCTTTTTGAGCAATCACTTGGGCAAATCGACGAAAAGGTTTTGCCGAAAGCGTGTAAGTGCGAATTTGCAACGTTGCAACATCGCCCGCCGCTAACTGTCCCACTGTCCAAACTTGATTGACAAAATTATAATCGCCTTTTGAAGCCAACTCTTGTCCCGTCGCAATCAACTGTCCGTCGTAAATCGGTGCTTTAATTTTGATACTATCCGCAAGGCTGCCTCCCGTATTGCGCAAAGTGATTTTAAACGTAATGTGTTGAAAAGCAATTAATTCGGTGCGGTCAACTGTCATTTTTAATTCTAAATCTGCTTTGGAAGGCGGCGGCGGTGGTGGCGCGCTTAAACTCAAACCTATTTTGTATAATTCTTCTCCCACCAAACTTGCTGAACCAAATTGGTCTGTATTCGCAGCAAAGAGTAAAAAGGTATCCAATAGTGCGTAGGCATTCGCAAAACCACTCATATTCCCTGCCACTTCCCAACTATTTGTATTAATCCGATACAGCGTTTTGACAGGATTGCGCGGGGTCGAACTCATCGTAACGGCAAAAGGACGATTGCGCATCGGTATAAAACGGATAAAGGCTTCGCCGCCATTGAAATGACCAATGCTGGAAAGTTTGCCATTGGCTAAAATTTGGTACGGTTCCAACGTCGGCAATACAGGCGTTATTGCAGTCAAATAAATGGAATTGTTAATACTTGCGAGATTCCCACCGAATTCACTTACTTTCACAGTGCCAGTTTCCGTACCGTCTGTTCGCCAAATACTATTTCCAATCGATTGAAATACAATTTGTTGCGCATCTGTAACGCCTTTAAAACTGGCAATAATATCGCCCTGTAAGCGCGTGATATTGCCCGTAACAGAGATTTTACATAAAGCAGATAGCCCCGAACTATCAATCGTATAGTAAAAATGGTTGTTCAAAACACCTATTCCATTCACAGCAGCCGTTGAGGTTGCCAAAGAAGCGGAATTCGCCCATAAAACGGTGCGAACGCCCGCCGAAACCCGCTCAATAGAAACGGTTCGCTGACTATTCAACGTAGAATTCCCATTTTTAACAAGGTATAACGCGTCATTGGTAAAAAACAGGTTTTCAAAATAATCTTCGTTTGCGTTCGCCAAAAAGGAAGTCGTTAATTGTTTTGTACCGCCAGAGCTACCCGTAACCGAATAAACTTTGGTAGAACGCTCTGTCGGTGTAACAATCGTTGCAGAAGCAAACAGTTGATTATTCAACATAAATAAGGTTGCTTCATTTACCCCTTCCTTTAAAATCACGTCGGCTAATTGAATGACTCCTGTGGTATCCAACGCGTAAAGTTCCAAAGCACCCAATCGTGGATTCAGGCTGTCATTTTTTTGAATTAAAAAATACAATTTGTTTTTAAAAACGGCAAGATAATTCAGTAGTTTGCCCTTCACATCGAACGAAATGGCGGTTGTTCCGACCGCAGTGCCATCCGTTTTCCAAAGGGTACGGATGCCGTCTCCCGCAACATCGGCGGTAAAATAGGCAGATTGCCCCAATTCGCTTAACCCGTCTGGCGAAGACCCGAGACTCCCAACTCGAATATCTTTCACCAAAGTCGGTGGCGTGAATTGTCCAAAAGTTACTGCCTGTACGGTCAGCAACAAGCATGTCATTAAAATGCGTGTCATGGTCTGGTCATTTATGTTTGTTTTAAAAAAGAAGAACGGTACAAAACTACTCCTTTATCACCAATCAAGTTGTAAAATGATAATTATCGTATAAAAATAAAAAAAATGGTCTATTTTATTTAGATTGAATCTTAATAATATGGCATTTAAATCCCTTCAAAACCTTTTTAATTCAAAATTGTCATAAGTGCGTTTAACTTTAAAATAAAAATAGAATGCACTCGACTAAACCACTCCTTTTCTTGCTTTCCATGATTTCCACCTTTTGCTTTGCGCAGGATTATACCCTTTCGGGTTATGTCAAAGATGCGAATACAGGTGAAACGTTGATTGGCACGAATATTTACAATCAAGCGAATCGTTCCCAAGGGGCTGTTTCCAACAATTATGGTTTTTATTCTTTGACTTTACCCAAAGGTAAATATATAATAATTTGGTCTTCCGTTGGTTACAAAAATATTGAAAAAGAAATTCTTTTAGAATCAGACCAAACCTTGAATATGGATTTATCCGAAGGGGTGGTTATGAAGGAAGTGGTCGTCTCTGCCAAACCCAAAGATAACCATGTTCAAAGTACAGAAATGGGTACGGTGACGTTGCCGATTGAAAATATTAAGAAAATGCCTGCTTTGATGGGCGAAGCGGATATTTTAAAAGCCTTGCAATTGTTGCCAGGAGTGATGGCGGCGGGTGAAGGCAGTTCTGGCTTTTATGTGCGCGGCGGCGGACCAGACCAAAATTTAGTCCTTTTGGATGAAGCTCCTGTGTATAATCCAGGACACATGTTAGGTTTTTTTTCTGTCTTCAATGCGGATGCGGTGAAAAATACGACCTTGATTAAAGGCGGAATGCCTGCCAATTATGGTGGGCGATTGTCGTCCGTCGTGGATATTCAAATGAAAGAAGGCAATAATAAAAGTTATGGGGTCGAAGGCGGTATTGGTTTGATAGCCTCTCGGTTTACAGCCGAAGGACCCATTCAAAAAAATAAAAGTTCTTTTATTGTCTCTGCCCGACGGACTTACATTTTAGATTTGGTTCAACCTTATGTTGACAAAACTAAATTTGCTGGAACGAACTATTATTTCTACGATTTGAATACCAAAATGAATTATGCGTTTTCAGATAAAGACCGTTTATATTTGAGTGGTTATTTTGGGCGCGATATTTTGACGTTTAATTCAAAAGAAAATGGATTTAAAATCAATATTCCTTATGGAAATGCGACTGCAACCCTTCGTTGGAATCACGTTTTTAATCAAAAATTGTTTATGAATGTAACGGGCGTTTATAATAATTATGATTTCACAGTGCAAGGCGGACAAGAAGCATTTCAATTGAAAGTCGCGAGTGGGGTTCGAGATTGGAATGGAAAGATTGATTTTGAATACTTTCCCAATTATAAACACAATCTTAAAATGGGCGTGAATTGGATTCGGCATCGTTTTACGCCCAATATTGCTACTTTTACCAATGGAGAAGGGACTTTTACCAATAATTTAAAGCCTAAATATGCCGATGAAGCGGCGATTTACATCAATGACGATTATAAAATTACGAAAGATTTAAGTTTGAGTTATGGATTGCGGGGTTCGTGGTTTGCGCAAATTGGACCGTACACCAACACAAAAACGGGTAAAACGTTTGCAGATGGCGCATTGGTAAAAGATTATCCCCGTTTAGACCCGCGTTTGACGGGCAAATATAGCCTTACGGAATCGTCCTCTTTGAAATTTGGAGTCACTTTAACGCATCAATTTGTCCATTTGGTCAGCAATTCGACGAGTACGTTGCCGACAGATATTTGGGTGCCGAGTTCTGCAATTGTGAAACCGCAACGCGGGATTCAATATGCCTTAGGTTATTTTCGCAATTTTGAAGACAATGTGTATGAAACAAGCGTAGAAATATATTATAAAGATTTATGGAATCAAATTGATTATCCTGAAAATTACGTTCAATCGCCGACGACAGAGGTTGAAAATGAGTTTGTGTATGGCAAAGGCAAGGCGTATGGCGCGGAATTTTTCCTTAAAAAAGCCAAAGGACGTTTAAATGGTTGGATTGGCTACACAATTGCTCGTTCGGAACGCAGTTTTCCCGACATCAATAATGGATTGGTTTATCCTGCGGTGTATGACAGAACGCATGATATTGTTTTGGTTGCGAATTATCGGTTGTCTCG
>JBDKKX010000048.1:0-16375 GCA_039795795.1 Bacteroidota bacterium
AATAATTACAATAAAATTTCTGTTTTTTTGCAAACACATAGGTAGATAAGTAGTTGAGTGAAAATAAACCATGTTAAAAAAGGGGTTTAAAAAGACCCTTTGGAGGGAGATGAGTTTGTTTTTTTTGTTTTTTTTGAAAAAAATCAAAAAAAACAAACTCATCTCCCTCCGCCCCGCCCTCTCGTAGCGAGAACGCTTTCTAATTTTTAACAGGGTTTATTTATGCCCAACTACTTAGGAAACATAGGAGTTGAACATTGAGTATCGAAAATCTATTTTTCTATCTACATCTGTGTTTGCAAAAATTAAAAAAATGGCTACCATGTTTGAAATTTCCATGCTCACTAACGAGCGAATAGAGAATTTATTGGCTTTACAGCAGCAGAACCTCAAAAACAATATTGATGTTGTGACACAGCAAAGTCAAGGTTATTTAAGTTTTCCATATACGACGGCGATTATGCAGCGCATGATGCACGACGAACCACAACCCATTGCCTACGCAGGGGAGCAAATGATTGGCTACGCGCTGACGGCTACTTTAACAGTTTGCCAAACCATTGACCTGATGTTGCCCTTATTAAATATGTTTAATCAATTGACTTACAATGGAAAACCATTGAATGATTATCGATATTATGTAATGGGACAGGTCTGTGTTCGTGCAGGGTACAGGGGTATCGGCGTGTTTGACGCACTTTATGCCAAACATCGGACGTTGTTCGCAGACCGTTACGACTTCGTTGTGACAGAAATTGCGGCAGACAATCTCCGTTCCATCGCCGCGCATCGACGAGTCGGTTTCCAAACTTTGCATCGTTATTTCGACGAATGGAGTCAAAAAACGTGGGAAGTGGTGATTTGGGATTTCGGCACTGGTTTGAATTAGGATGAATGGGATTTTAAAGATTCAAAGGAAAAAATGGGATATTTCTTTTTTAGATTACACTTTGGGATACATTGCGATACGAATGGATGTACGGATTTTTTCTTGTCATTCCGTAGGAAACTTAGTTTCCTACGGAATGACAAGAAAAAATCCGTACATCAATTCGTCCCACAAGGTATCCCAAAGTGTAACCTCCCTTTCGCATCCAATGAAACATCTCGAAAAAATCCTAATTCAAGCCGTTTACGATTTCTCGCAAAACGCTTTCAATTTTGCCAAACCATCCTCATATTGTTTCCCCAACATTTTATTGACAAACGCGAAATGTACCCAGCGCGTCAAAGGATTCCAACCATGGTCTGACTCAAAAGACCATTTGACATGCGTTTTACCCGCCTCTTCTTTTAAATTGAATTCAGCAAAACTTTCACTTTTGCCGCCAAATTCAAGTTTAAACCGCAATTTTTGATGGGTCAAGGTATCAATTACCGTATTTTTACCCGAACCCACCGTTCGCGCATTTCCTTTCCAACTCATCCACGAACCCAAACCTTCGGACGGTTCCGAATATTTATAATCCGCTTTGGGATCCATCGCATACCAAGGCGACCAATTATTCCAATTTTTACCATTGGCAATTTGGGCATAAATTTTAGGCGCGGGAGCCGCGATGTCTGCCTCTTTTTCTATCCGCGAACTGCCAGGCAGGAAACAGCCGATGGCTAAAACCGTTAAAATCGCGTAAAACAAATATCTTAATAGTGATTTCATTGGTGTATGTTTGATAATAAAAAATAATATTTTGTTTTAAGAAACGATAAAGTTGTTTTGAATGCTGCAAACATAAAACAGGTTTTGGGAATTACCAAATTTTTAACGTTAAAAAAAAACATTTTTCACACATTTTTTATAAAAGCATTTGTTTTAAGGACAAGTGTTTTATAAAAAACAAATTATTTTAATTTTATTTTAAAAATATTAAATTATAATGTCCAAAAAAGCATAAGATTAAAAAAAATGTGAAAAAAAGGACTAAAAGGAAAGTAATTTCAAAAAAAGGCTCTTACATTTGCCCTCCAAATTGGATGAAATTAAGGTTCATTTTAAAACCAGCTGGTATAAATTTTATCAAAAATGTTTTAAATGGATTGAATCCAGGGGTTAAAACAAACATTTCATGAATCAAAAGGCGACTCTTTTTACTCACCTATTAATAGGTGTTCTGCTATCATGGATGCCGTACGACTTGTTTGCTCAAGCGAAGCAGCCCTTTTGCCAAGATTTATTGATTCGTGATTTTACGGACAAACATGGTAAAAAATTGGCAGACCCTGCTTTAACAGACGATACAGAAAGTTTGTTTGCGCAACTCGCTGCTTGTAAAATATTGTTGCGGCATCGGTATCCTGATATTTTAGTGGCTTTGAAAAACGATCATTTAGTTCGGCAAACCTCAAGCAATACTTGTATTTATCGGATTTCAGACGATTTGAGCCAGAAATTAAAAGAACAAGGCATTTTCTATCTCC
Organism: Bacteroidota bacterium; assembly: GCA_039795795.1. Taxonomy (GTDB): domain Bacteria; phylum Bacteroidota; class Bacteroidia; order Chitinophagales; family Saprospiraceae; genus JAAFJT01. Next base: position 2,419 of record JBDKKX010000048.1, read on the forward strand.
TTTCAGGTTGTGTAGAACCGTTTGCTGTGGGCGAAAATGAAAAAGTCCGTGTTTTTTTCCAAATCGAACAATTGATGGATAGAAGTATTTCATACGAGGGCGTTTTGGAAATGCCGCGTTCGACGTATCAACATCGCGGCGAGCGCAAAGAAAAATTGCGTATTTTCATTGAAAAAGAGATTTTGCGCTTGCCGCCGCCGCCGTCTAATGTGCCGATTTATGGTTACAGCGCGGGGGTCGTTGCGGGTGCAGGCATTACCTATTTGAGTCTTTCGACGGCGGCTCAAATCCAGAAGGATTGGGTCGATTATCATGCCTTGCATCCCACAGACCCCAAAAATAGTTATCCCGAAAATAATAGGAAATATATTGAAAATCAATACATTGCGATTGGTGGTGGCGTATTATCGCTGGTTTGTGGGGCGTTGTTGGTGCACAAACTGACTTATAAACGCTCTTTTTCAGCGCGGCGACGATACTCCGCAGACGTGTTGTTTGACGTGCAGAAAGGTTGGCAACCGTTTGTTTCAAACCATGGGATTGGGGTTACATGGAGATTTTAACCAATAATTTAAGTGGTGCGGTACATTGGAATTCGGATTAAATAGGATTTTTTTAGGATTAAATGGGATTGATTTTGTAGGATTTATCGGATTTTTTTTACAAACTCAATCCTATAAATCCTACAAAATCAATCCTATTTAATCCCAAAAAAATCTTATTTAATCCGAATTCCAATCTTCCATCATTAATACATCATCTAAAATTATACAATATGCAGAAAACGCACCTTTTATATGGTTGGCAATGGATATGTTATCTTTTGGGTCTGATGATTTTTTTGGACATGGGGTGTCGATTAGAGCCTTTGCCAATGCCGCCGTTTGATTATACATTGTCGAATCTTGACCCATTATTTGACAAAATTTATTTATATGATGCAGTTCAATTGCGGAATAAAGATATTATTGCGGCAGGGAAAGTTTTATTAAAAACAGGGGAATTTGATGCTTTAGTCCTTCGATTGAGTGCTTCGGGGCAGGTGAAACAAGTGGCTCACTTTAATAGTGAGGGAGATTGGGATGATGAAATTACCTCCATGACCATCGATAATAATGAAAATATTTATATGGCGGGGCGGGTTCGCTCTCCCGATTTAATTTTTCGGGGCATTGTTTTTAAAATTGGAACAAATGACTCTTTATATAAAATCTGGCATCGAATGTATCCGACCCCATTGAGTCCGCGCTCGACACTGAGTCGAATTATTTCCTATAATCAAGAAGAATTGACTGTGCTGCGGGGTACGTTGAGTGGGCAAGAAAAGCCAGATAGTGCAGGTTTTTTTCGGATAGATTCCATGGGTTGGGTGCGCGGTTGCAAGCAAACGTACCGATATTACGATGTAAGAGGCGCGACGTTGATTAAAAAACAAATTGTTTTTGGAGGGGTTGCTTATAATTTGACGAATGCTTCGGGTCCTGGTATTGTGAGTTGTTTAGAGCCTTTAAATTGTGGGATACAACATCGCAGTCATTTTACAGAGGTGAATTCTGAATTTAATTATATTGCGGATGTGGCTCGCGGGTCGGATGGGCATGTTTTAGCGATTTTAAATGCCAATCATTATGAAAATAATCGTACTACTCCGAGCAAACGGTATTATTTTCATCCTTATTTTATCAAAATGTTGCCACAACCGGGATTACCTGTGGTGAATGACCAAACGGCTTATATTGAATTGCCTTCGGATACGGCAATGGAGCGACATTCGGTAAGCTCGCTGATTGGAACGCAGGATGGTGGGTTTATTTACGCTTCCAATTATACGAATCACGAAGTTTATAACGATTTTTACGCCAAAATCACGAAACGCAGTACGAATTTAGAGGCAGGTCTCATGTGGGGAACGCCTTTAAAGTTGCCACAAACCAGTGTTTTCAAAATTATTCCATTGGCTGATAATGCTATTTTGCTTTTGGCAGGACGCAGTTTTGAAGTGGAAATTAATCGAATGATTCGAGTAAATTCGCAGGGAGAAATAGAATGATTATATGTATTTTTTGAATACTTTTGCAATGCAAAAGTATTCAAAAAATAATTTAAAAATTTTTATATGCAACCACCTCGTTGGAAAATGGCGATTGTGATATGGCTCGGCATTTACCCGACTGCCACTGCTGTCTTTTGGCTATTGCAGCCGTTTATAAAGGATTTTCCTTTGCCCTTGAAAACCCTCTGCCTTACACTCGTCATTGTGCCGATAATGGTGTACATAATGTTGCCTTTTTGGACAAAAATATTACGGGATTGGCTTGCTCAAGGCAAATAATATACGGATTTTAAATAAAAAACAATTCATAATTCGGATATGATGCCTTTACAAACCATACGTATTGTTTTTTTGACCTTTTTTGCTTTAATGGCGTTTGCGGCAAATTCGGTTTTAAATCGGTTAGCCTTAGGTGCGAACGCGATTGATGCGGGAAGTTATATCGCAATTCGTTTAATATCGGGTGCAATCACGTTGGCAATGCTGAATGGTTTTGCAAAACGCGATTGGAATCTTATTAAAAAAGCCTATTCCAAAGCCGATGGGCAACAATTTTTACCTGCTTTTTATCTTTTTTTGTACGGCATTACGTTTTCGTTTGCTTATCGGAGTTTAAATGCGGGGATGGGTGCTTTTATTTTATTTGGAACGGTACAATGCACGATGTTATTAACGGCATTGTTACAGGGCGAACGCCCGCATTTGACCGAATGGTTGGGATTAAGCCTTGCCATCAGTGGTTTAATTTACCTTGTTTTTCCCGGATTATCCGCACCTGACCCTTTGGGGGCGTTTTTGATGTTGGCAGCAGGGATTGCTTGGGGTTTTTATACGTTGAAAGGAAAAGGCGTGAAAGACCCACTTGAGATGACTGCATTGAATTTTTTACGGGCGGTTCCATTTGTTTTAGGGATGTATATATTTACTTTTCATAAAGCGTATTATTCGGTAGAAGGCGTTACTTATGCGATAATATCGGGGTCAATTACTTCTGGGATTGGCTATGCGATTTGGTACGCCGCATTGCGCGGTTTGACGACGACCCAAGCCGCGTTGTTACAATTATGTGTTCCAATTATTGCAGCGTTTGGAGGCATTTTGTTTTTATCGGAGCAGGTGACGGTGCGATTAATAGGCGCGGGTGCACTCATTTTGGGCGGTGTACTTTTAGCAATATTCGGTAAAAAATGTTGATTCTTCCGCACTTTTAGCGCGAATGCGGCGATATAAATACCGTTTGGAAGGTTTTAAATCTTCCAAACGGTTGATAATCAATTATTTGTGATTTTATTTTCTGTATTTGATGTGACGAATCAGTTGTTATTAGAAGATTTATTTTAATAAACAAAAATGATTAAAATAAAAAATATTTTTTGATTAAATTATAATTTACTTATCTTTGCCTCGTCAAATCTATGAATAACTCATTAATGATGCAAGAATAACATGAAATTATTTTTTAATCAACCCCTTGCGAAAGAAGACAATTTACTAAAACGGTTTGAAGAAATTCATGATTATATTTATTCCAATGATGGACTTTCGCCGCAACAAACGTTGGAAGAATTTATAAAAGTTTTATTCATAAAAATTTGTGATGAAAATAAGGTTCAAAGCCAATTTTCCATCACAACGAACGAATGGAATGATTTGAAAATGGGCAAATTGATTCCTTCTTTTTTGGAACGAATCGCTGCATTATTCGAGCAAACGAAGCAATCTTATCCAGATATTTTTGACAAAGAAGACCGCATTCGTTTATCCTCTTTGTCATTAGGATTCACAATCAATAAATTACAAAGTACATCTCTTTTAAATTCGTCTCAAGATGCGAAAGGTTTAGCCTTTCAAAAATTCCTCACGCATCGGGAAAAAGATGGCAGAGGTCAATTTTTTACGCCCGAACCGATTATTGATTTTTGTGTGGAAATGATGCAGCCTACTGTGGAAGAAACGATTCTTGACCCTGCTTGTGGAAGCGGCGGTTTTTTAATGTCTGCTTTGAAATATTTGCAAAAAAACAATCAAAATATTGATAATCAACAAATTATAGAGCATAATATTTTTGGTCTCGACATTAATAAAAGCATTGTCCGAATCGCCAAAATGAAATTATTATTGGAATCGAACGGCAAAACCAATCTTTTTTGCACAAATTCATTGGATGCGTTGGAAAATGTCAAGCAAGTTGTGGGACATCCGAACGGTTTTGATTTGGTTTTTGCAAATCCACCTTTTGGCGCAAAAATCAATCATCCGACGACGCTTCAATTATTTGATTTAGGACATAAATGGTTGAATGATAATGGTTTATATCGAAAAGCAAAAACGTTGCATAATCATCAATCTACTGAAATTTTGTTTATTGAACGTTGTTTAGATTTATTGCGGGAAGGTGGTCGAATGGCGATTGTTTTGCCCAATGGCAATTTTGAAAACCCATCGTTGGACTATTTGAGATATTACATTAAGTTGAAAACCAAGCTATTAGCCATTATTAATTTGCCGCAAGAGACTTTTATTCCTTACGGAACGGGGGTTAAAACCTCTCTTTTGTTTTTGGAAAAAGATTCGTTGAATACAGTTCGGCAATATCCTATTTTTTTCGGTCGCATTAAAAAATTAGGTTATCAAGGCAATAAGAATGGAACGCCGATGTATAAAAAAGATACGTTTGGACAATATTTAAAAAATGGACAAAATGAAGTGATTTTGGATGAAGATTTTAGCGAAATGGCACAACAATATAAAGCCTTTTTGAAAGGTCAAAATATTAATACAAATCATTCCTTTTCAATGAATTACAATGAGTTAAACGGTCGTTTTGATTATGATTTTTACGCGCCCGAAAATCGCCAATTGTTTGATAAAATGACAGATAAAAATACGGTTCGATTCGGCGATATTTGCGAAATTGTGCGGGCAAAAAGCAAAAAATTAAAAGACCCAAATGGGACAGTTGAATATATTGAATTATCCGATATTAACACGCATGCCTTTGAAATTATCCATTCTACGACTTATCTGGTGCATGAATTGCCCAGTCGGGCGAGTTACGAATTACAACAAAATGATATTATAACGGCGATTGCAGGCAATTCCGTCGGCACACGCAAGCACGCAACCGCACTTGTAACGGAGCCTTTTGAAGGCGCGATTTGTACCAATGGTTTTAGGGTTTTCCGAAATTACAAAATAGATAAATATTTTTTGTTACATTTTTTGAAATCAGAAGCCTTTTTAAAACAAATGTTTATGTATCGGACAGGCGCGGCGATTCCGAATGTGTCAGATACAGATTTATCGAATATAATTATTTCGTTGCCCAGCGAAGAACGCCAAAATTATATCAGCCAAAAGGTAAAACGAGCCTTTGAATTGCGCCAAGCCAGTAAAATGGAATTAGACAGCATCATCTAAATTGAACGTTTTTGTTGTCCACTCAATCGGTTTACCAATTAGAATCATTTTTTTTTGAAAAAATGAAAAAAAAATGAAAAAAAATTTGGTGGTCTGATGAAAAACGATTTATCTTTGCACCGCGAAACGAAACAACATTTGTTGAAATGTTTCAAATAGGTCTTGTAGCTCAATTGGATAGAGTATCTGACTACGGATCAGAAGGTTTCAGGTTCGACTCCTGACAAGATCACTACCAAAAATAAGAGTTTCGGTCATCCGATGGTTGATGCCGGAACTTTTATTCTAAATAGGAATAAAGTTTCTCATTTGTAACGATAGAATAACTTGCAGCAAGTTTGAAAACTGGCTGCAAGTTGTATCACAAATATTAAAAATATCATGTCTAAAGTTTGTGAATTAACAGGCAAGCGTCCCGTAGTGGGCAATAAAGTATCGCACTCAAATCGAAAAACAAAACGTCGTTTTGAGCCGAATTTGAAAGATAAGAAATTTTACGTGCCAGAAACAGATGAATGGGTCACGATGCGTGTTTCAATGTCTGCCTTACGCACGGTTAGCAAGATGGGTTTGTTTACCTACCTTAATAAAATGGCGAAAAAAGCTCGCAATTAGTTCAAAAAATCAAGATAACCATACATCATGGCAAAGAAAAGCAAAGGTAATCGGATTCAGGTGATTTTGGAATGTACTGAACATAAAGCGTCGGGTCAACCTGGCACTTCTCGTTATGTAACGGAAAAAAATAGAAAAAATACACCTGCTCGTTTAGAATTGAAAAAATTTAACCCGATTTTGAAAAAAATGACGGTTCATCGCGAAATTAAATAATTTTTATCAGTCATGGCTAAGAAAGTTTCTAAAAACGCGAAAGTTGCTCAACGGGCTGCGAATGCAGGTTCTGGAAAGGATCATGTACGCGTCATCAAGAGCGTCAAAGACCCTGTGACGGGTGCTTACTCTTTCAAAGAGCAAATCCTGCATAAAGACAAGGTGAAAGAGTTTTTCGCCGACAAAAAGTAGAATTGCCCTGTCAACGATATTGCCGCAACCGAAACGGTGTTTCGGAATGGCGATGTCGTTGCCTTATTTTATATAATATGCTCCAAAGAGGCTTTTTCTTTTTTCTATCGGGAAAGAAAAAGCCTTTTCTATTTACTTTATTATCCATTCTAAATATGAGTTTTTTCAAACGTTTTTTTAATCGAGAGAAAGAAGCCGACCTTGATAAAGGTTTAGAAAAAACCAAAGAAGGCTTTTTTTCTAAAATTTCCCGCGCCGTCGTCGGCAAAACCAAAGTGGATGAAGCGGTTTTAGACGAATTAGAAAATGGTTTAATCGCTTCAGATGTGGGTTTGGACACCACTGTTAAAATTATTAAACGCATTGAAGACCGCGTTTCGCGGGATAAGTATGTGAATACCAATGAGTTAGATTTTATCCTGCGGGATGAAATCGTGCAAATGTTGGCGGAAAATAATACGGAAGAATCTTTTGATTTTGATATTCCTGCGGTTGGACAGCCGTATGTGATGCTTGTGGTTGGGGTGAATGGCGTTGGTAAAACCACTACGATTGGCAAATTGGCGTATCAATTTAAGAAAAAAGGGTATAGTGTGGTCATCGGCGCGGGCGATACGTTTCGGGCGGCGGCGGTGGATCAATTGGAAATTTGGGCGAAACGAGTGGGTTGTGCGTTTTTCAGTAAAGGAATGAAGGCGGATCCTGCGGCAGTTGCGTTTGAAGCCGTACAATATGGGGTGAAAAACAAATGTGATGTGGTGATTATTGATACGGCGGGGCGTTTGCACAATAAAGTGGGGTTGATGAACGAGTTGGGCAAAATCCGACGGTCGGCAAATAAGAGTTTATTTACAGCACCGCATGATGTTTTGTTGGTATTGGACGCTTCGACGGGGCAAAATGCCATTGAACAATGTAAACAATTTACGGAAGTGACAGATGTGAGTTGTTTGGCACTCACGAAATTGGATGGAACGGCGAAAGGCGGTGTTGCGATTGGGATTAGCGACCAATTCAAAATTCCGATTAAATATATTGGCGTTGGCGAAGCGATTGATAAATTACAAATTTTTAATAAAACTGCGTTTGTAGAATCGTTGTTTAAGAAAAATTAAAATGTAAATCATGGATTATCAATAGAAAATAATAAAAAGCGCAAAAGATTAAATTGCTTTTGCGCTTTTTCTATTCCATGAATCGTTTTAGTCTGTATCGGATCCCACGAAGACATGAATTTGGGAAGTAGCAACTTGCATTTATGCCCCTTTCATATTTTTATTAAAAATAATTTGAAAATATAAAATTATATATAAAATTATATAAATTTGCAATTCTTTTTATTAAAAATACTTCTTTTTAACAAAATTATTACATTTTACATGTTTAAGCTGTTTTACAACACCCTGTTTTGCTATTTTATAGCCATTACTACGCTTCACGCCCAATCGGTTAATTATCAAAGTGTTGATTTTAAAGCCGATATGCCTGCAATTATGCCCAGTTTACAGGGTTACAAAACGTTTGATTTGACATTTACCAATAGGGTGGAATCCTTTTTTAAAAAGGAGAACCCAGAGGATTTAGATTTTCAACTTGGATATGACAAATTTGCAAAAGTGGAAAATTCGGAGGAACTCCATATTTTCAGTACCCTTTATAGTTTGAAATTAGGCAAAAATACTGAAAATAAACAAGTATATGATGTTGATTTACATACTATTATAACGAATAAGTATGGAACTGTTTTATTTGAAAACCATTTTGACGTACAGTCTATGCCGTATTTGAATTACACCAGAAATACGAAGTATAGCCTAAGGCATTACTGCTTAGAACAAGCAATTGACCGTTCTTTTTCGGCTTACCTGCAAGATGTTCATGGCTATACGGGCACTTATGAAGGCAAATTGGCAAAATTGGATGACGTTAAAAAGAAAACGGAATTGTATGAGTTTGTGGATCAGGTGAAGGTTTTAAGCCCAGCATTGAGCAAAAGTATTCCTGCTTTTTTGGATGAAGCGGCAAAATATGTTCCTTTTTGGGAAAAAATGACTCAATATAGTGAAGGTAAAAACCCTGATGAAGTCAAAAGGGCGGCTTATCAAAATCTTTCCTTATATTACATTTTGAGTCAAAATACAGAAAAAGCGCAAGCCACCATTGCAGCATATAAAAAAGTGGACAAGGAAATAAAACAAATGTTTGGGTTAGTTAAATACAAAAATAGTGAATCTTGTGAAAAACTTTTGAATGCGTTAACGCCTAAACCAGTGGTGGTTATAGATGAAAAAAAAGGAGGTACAGAAATTTTAACGAAAAGTGCTATTGCAGAACGGTTGATGTACCATACCATAGATGGGACGGTTCGGATTAAAGATAAAAAAATAGGAGGTACTTATACAGGACTCATTAAAGTCAAAAATGTGCTAACAACTGGAAAAGCAAGTAACATGATGAACTTGGACGCTACGGACATTGATGTACAAATTGTGGGTAAAAATGAAAAAGGAGAAGCGGTCACTTTGAATACTTATCTTTCTAAAATCGAAGATTTGAAAAGCAACGATGGCAAAAAATATATTGCTCAAAAGTTTAGTGACGCGCTTTCCTTTGCGGCATCGGGCAACGCAGGATATTATGCGTTGTTGAATGTGTCTTATGAATCGCCTAAGGTGACTGTTTTTCGTTGTGTCATTCCAAGCAGTTATTCTACGGATTACGTGGTGCGTAAAACAGGAGATGCAAAAGGCGTGAGAAGTGGTAATGTCAGTGGTTTCCTCGATTCTAAGAAAATTATGGATTATTTATCGGATTGTCCTGCGTTTAAAACAGATGAAGTGGATAAAAAAGCATCTGTTGAGGCATTAGCCGAAAAATATTCTAATTGTAAATAATTTTAATTTGCTTTTGGGAGGTTTCATTTTTAACGTGAGTTGAACGATATTTGACAAATGTTAAAAATAAAATTGCTTAAGCACATTAATATATGACCTTTTGTTCTTAATATTTGTCAAATGTTAAGAACAAAAGGTCATATGTTAACAACAAAAGTGCTTATATTCATTAACATTCGAGGTTTTGTTCTTAACATTTGACAAATATTAAGCACAAAATGTCAAATGTTAATGAATATAAGCACTTTTGTTGTCAATATTTGACAAATGTTGAAAGTAAAATCTCTTAAACACTTTCATATTTGACATTTTATTTTTAACATTTGTCAACTTGCATTTCAAGGATTTACCTTTATATTTGTATTTGTAGGCAATTTAGCAGGATTGCAAACTGAATTTACAGTTGTTTTTGATTTTGCACCTCTTTTCCGAACTTTAGTGCAACTGGCACAAAGCAAACTAAAACTTAAAAAAATAATGAATAATACTAAAAATAACCCTTTTAAACGGAATTGCTTCATGATGTTTGTATTTAAACAGTTTAAATCAGCCACTCAATAGAGACCCCTAAGTGGCTGATTAAATTTAATTTTTCTTTATATCAAAATGAACTCTATGAGCATGGTGACTTCTATCTGCTCCAATATATGGACCCACGATAAACGGACCATCTCTAACTAAAAAACGAGTTGAATCCTTTTTGATGTCAAGTAAGTTTTTAATATCTAACTTTTCTACTATTTCGCCACTCATACCTGCGCTTTCCGTGTATCCCTCTCCAAACCATCCTCCTGCAAACTCGCCACTTTTATGCGCAGACTTTAAGTCTGTCTTTACAATTAGAACAACTTGATTTTTATTGAGCCGCCTCGGATTTAGTTTAAAAGACCAAGTTCGATTCGCATTAACGACATCTTTATAATTAGATAAACCTGCATAATCCGTTACTGCCGTTGTGCCAGGTTGATCACTGCCTCTTGCCCAATCCATCATTCTTGATTTATCTTCCATGATTCCATTTTCCGTAATTGGCATGACACGCGTAGCAATAATTCCGTTGCTATCTGTTTCCCAGGCTTCGACATCAACATATCCCCAAACTCGTGAACAATCCCCATTATGAAGGCGGTCTAAAGAAATACCTTTTAGCGTGATATCAACTTTATTCAAGGGTTCACAATCTTCATATTCATACTCTGTTGCTAAGACCAATTTTGCAAGCGAGTTATCTTTCATAAAGCGCAATTCATAAGATATTGGCGCACCTGGAGAATTAATAGAAAAATCCCCCCCCGTATCTATATATTCTTTCAAACCAGCAACCCCATGAATCGTTTTCACCCCTGCACTGGCACTGCCGCCTACTACCAAAGCCTTGATAGAAGCCTTTTCAATCATATCTTTCTGTTCCAAGCTCAAATTAACATCCATAGAAGCAGTACCGCCTTTAAAAGCGGCACTTAAAGTGGCTTTCATCGAACTCGCACTGGACGACGATTCAACCATAAAGTAAACCGATCTACCATAAGTCACAGAAGACACATAAACAGGGGATGAATTACCCCAAGTCGTTGGATTCGGCATCGTTTTGAACCAATTATGAGGAGCTTCCATTTTATCCATATCTGCCGTGTAATATTTCTGATAAAATTTTATCATAAAAGTAGATTTCTTTTCCGTATTGTTCCACGAATATCCTCCCTTTATCTCCTGTCCCCAACCACTTGCATTCACACCAATTGCGCCTTGAACGGCTTTTTCAGACTTGAGTTCCAAGATTTCAAAATTTATAAATGCAGTCGTCGAATTAGGAGCCACTTGTCGCAACAATTGATTCAGTCCATTCCGAACATGGCTTAATATGGGCAATACTTGGATAGAAGAAGTCCCGTTTGGAACCGATTGGGTAGAAAGTGAAATCGTAATCGAATCTCGATTCAACCCATTAAGAGGACGGTAACTCCCATCTAAAATGCTATTGCCATCTAATAAATTACCTAAAAAAATCACTCCTGTGGTTGGATTCAGTAAGTACAATTCATTAAATTCGGGCGCGTATCGAACTTTTACCTTTGTGCAAACTACGTCTGCCGTATTGGAATCTCGTTGCTCTGCAGTATAAGGCTCTTGATTCCGATTGGAGTAATACGCCAATTTGCGCACATATTCATCAAACGCAGAGATAGTAGAATCGCGCAAATTCGACGCAAATTCCGTATCCCTTAAAACATCTGCAATTTGCCCCTTTTTGCAACTTTCATGCAGACATAGAAATCCTATTAGGAACCAAGCATATTTTGCCCCTTTTACATTAATCATCATTAATTTATTTTAAATATTGAAAAACAATGAGTTGCTTAAAAATTAAGACCGATTTGCAATTTCCATTGGGTATCCACATTCGTAGAATTGTTATTAAACACCTTATCTTTAATCGCATCATTGTAATTCCCAATGAGCGTCGGTTTAGTTAAAGCAGCCATATAATTCGCGCCAAGTGTAATGTTTTCTATCCGCATCAAGTAACCAAATGTAACCGTTGCACCTTGATTATGCACTTTAAAATGGTAGGCATTTTGAGCAAATTGCTCTACATAATTGGCTTCATATTGTTGCAATTGGTAACCAACGCCTAAATATAAGCCTTTCAATAATTGTTGTAAACTGGTCAAACCATCCTTTTTAAGCGCAATTTGGTTAAAATTATAACAACCTAACAGAACAGTGCCATTTCGAGATGCTTTTTGTTGTAATCGTTTGGAAAACAAAAACGCTTGTATCCCAAACGGATAATAACGGGTTCCCAAATCAAGCGTGTAACCCCCTACATTCGTTTTCATTTCAGGCAGTAAGGTCTGAGTAGAACTATAAACACCTTCAAAAGTCAAACCTATTATTCGGTGCGGCAATACTTGGACACCAAGATTGGCTTTATTATCCGCCCAGCGCATCGGATTCGTATAAATATCCACCCAAGTTTGACAAAAAATGGATAGTGGTGCAATTAAAAATAACCATAAAAACAAATTTGTTTTTACTTTAAACATAGGCTTCATTGAATTGAGTAAATTTATTAACAAAATCATCTTGATTTTATATTTTAAAAATTATAAAATTTTAATTTTCGGATTGTTTATAATTAAAAGTGCGTTGAAGTTTCCTTTTGTAATCGGAAATAGAGCATTTATGCTCCCTAAATTATGTTTAAAACTGCATTATTGAGTCAATAACATTTGTTTACTATCTACTCGCTTCCCTTCTACAAATAAAACATAACTATAATATCCTGATATGAACTCATTCATTTGCAAAGCAACTTCGCCAGAACCGAAGGTTTGTATTTTTAAAGTTTTGACAATGCTTCCAATACTGTTGTAAACCACAATTTGGGCAGTTTGGCTGTTTTCAGGTACGAAATAAGGGATTATAGTCTCTTTTTGAAACGGATTGGGACTATTTTGTTTCAAATGTGCGCCTTGTACCTTTTCAGCGTCTTCCAAACCCGACCTTGTTGGATTCACAATCACGACATTGAACTTAGTTCCTTGTGCCAAAAGCGTCGCATTACCATTTATAATAGACCATTTGTTTTCTGCAAGCCAATTTCCATTGCTAAGTTTGCCAAATTGCACGCAAACAGGACTTTCATTGTATGGACCCGCCGTTTGTTCGCTGCAAGCAGGAATCAACCAAGTACTCCAACCCCAATTCGGCGTTACAAATACAACGGAATTTGGATTATTATTCGCTTTTGCATGGTCAAAATGGGTACTAAAACCAATGCCTCCAAGATTACGATTCGTACAAGCATCAGTTGCATGCACAAAAGCGGTTGCATTTGAAAATCCAGTAACCCCATTCTCTTTGGCACATGCTTGTGCATCCACGACCATCACATTAAACATCATATCATCTTTCATAAACGATTGTTGCGAAGTGGATAAACCCAGATAATTCGCTTGATAACCGTTCTGCCCAATCACCCATCTATTCACTCCACACGCCACGAGAAAGCTATTATTATTCAAAAAAGGTTTGGTTCCCGTTCCACCGTTCTGCGTTATCATCAAAATCACATTGGTTTTTCCATTTGTGAGGGGATTATTAATGGCGGTACCATGATGAAAACCCGCTTCTAAACGGGATTGCGGTGTTGCTTTATGGGTGAAATAATTGGAGTTATTTCGCGGCGCAACTAAAACATTAAACGTCATGTCTTGCGTCATGGCAGAACTATCTTGTGTGAAAATGACCCATTTCTGAGTAGTTGCATTGTACCAAACACCGTAATTCTTTGAATATGCGTCATTACGCTCTATTCGATTGCCAAAATTCCGCTGTGGCGTGATAAATGCAATTGCATCCGCTTGATTATCCAATAATGGATGCGTCAAAGTCGTCATATAACGATTGCTAATATTGGATGCCGTCGTTGTATGTTGGAAAACAGCTTGTGCATTAAGTTGACGTGGTTAAAATGGTTATAAATAATTGTAAATCAATGAGTTGAAGGGATATGATTTAGAAAAAGGCATTTTAAAATATATTTATTTTTTTTATAAATAGT
>JBDKKX010000049.1:0-16263 GCA_039795795.1 Bacteroidota bacterium
TTATGACCGTATTGGGTTGGTGGTTTTTGCGGGAGAAGCCTTCACTCAATGTCCGTTGACGACGGATCATGCGGTTTTGCGCGAGTTTTTATCGAAATTGGAGTGTGGTTTTCTCCAAGATGGGACGGCTATCGGCATGGGACTCGCTACGGCGGTCAATCGCTTGAAGGAGAGTTCGGCGAAAAGTCGGATTGCGATTTTGATGAGCGACGGCGAAAATACCGCAGGGTACTTCAAACCCGATGTCGCGATGGCGCTGGCGAAGGAAAAAAAGGTGAAAGTTTATACGATTGGGGTGGGTTCGCAGGGGGAGGCGATGTCGCCTGTGGGTCGGCGGAGCGATGGGACGTATATTATGGGGTTGGTGCCAGTCAGCATTGATGAACCGTTGTTGCAAAGCATTGCTGCGACGACGGGCGGAAAATATTATCGTGCAACGAATGTGTCCGAATTGGCGCACATTTACAACGAAATTGACCGTTTGGAAAAATCAAAAATTGATGTTTCGACGTTGCGGCGGCGGAGTGAAAATTTTCATCCTTGGTTGTGGGCGGCATTGGCATTGTTGGTTGCGGAACTTTTATTGCGGTATAGCATTTTTAGAACGATTCCTTAATCATTGATAATCAACATCTTACACCTGTTAGGTTTGGAAAACCTAACAGGTGTAAAGTGTAAATCGCTATGTGTTTGCAAGTTTCGCAAACAAAGTTCTCATATCTGTTTTTTCCAAAACGATGCGTTCAATATCTTTTATGTGAATGCGTTCTTGTTTCAAAGTATCCCGTTCGCGGATTGTAACGGTTTGATTTTCAAGGGTTTCAAAATCGACGGTGATGCAAAACGGCGTTCCAATCGCATCTTGTCGGCGATAACGGCGACCAATCGCATCTTTATCGTCATACTGACAATCCACTGAAAATTTCAAATGATTGAAAATCTCCAACCCTACTTTCGTCAATTCTTCCTTCGTTTTCAACAAAGGCAAAATTGCACATTTAATTGGCGCAATCGCAGGATTAATTTTCAAAACAATCCGTGTTGAATCTTCGCCTTGTGCATCGGGAACAGTTTCTTCGACCAATGCCCGCGAAAGCGTTGCCAAGAACATCCTATCACAACCCACCGACGTTTCCACGACGTAAGGCGTATAACTTTCATTCAATTCGGGGTCAAAATAGTTCATTTTTTTGCCCGAAAGGTTGGCATGCGCGCCTAAATCGAAGTCGGTACGCGAGTGAATGCCTTCCAATTCCTTGAAACCGAACGGAAATTCGTATTGAATATCGACGGCGGCATCCGCATAATGTGCCAAATTGTCATGGTCTTTGAAGCGCAATTTTTCTTGCGGCGCGCCGAGTGCTAAATGCCAATTCATCCGCGCTTGCTTCCATTTCGCGTACCATTCTTTTTGCGTACCCGGACGAACGAAAAATTGCATTTCCATTTGTTCAAATTCGCGCATGCGGAAAATGAATTGTCTTGCAACGATTTCGTTGCGAAAAGCCTTTCCAATTTGGGCAATTCCGAATGGAATCTTTTGACGCGTCGATTTTTGTACATTTAAAAAATTCACAAATATCCCTTGTGCGGTTTCGGGACGCAAATATAATTTGCCTTCTTCGCCCGCGATATTGCCCAATTGCGTATAAAACATTAAATTGAATTGGCGCACATCTGTCCAATTGCGCGAACCCGTTTCGGGGTCAGTGATTTCCAACTCCTCTAACATCGCTTTCATATCTGACATATTGGCAGTCCGCATCGCTTCGCCCAATCGTTTGGAAATCACATCATATTTTTGCTGATTTTCCAACACACGCGGATTTGTAGCGCGGAATTGCGCTTCGTCAAAGGATGCACCAAACCGTTTAGCCGCTTTTTCGACTTCTTTATTGATTTTTTCCTCAATCTTATCTAATTGATTTTCAATCAAAACGTCTGCCCGATACCGTTTTTTAGAATCTTTATTATCCACCAACGGGTCATTAAAAGCATCAACGTGTCCAGATGCTTTCCACGTTTTCGGGTGCATGAAAATCGCACAATCCAATCCGACAATATTTTCATGCAATTGCACCATGCTTTTCCACCAATAAGTTTTAAGATTGTTTTTCAACAACACCCCGTACGGACCGTAATCGTACACCGCGCTCAAACCATCATAGACTTCGCTCGAAGGATAGATAAAACCATATTCTTTACAATGCGCAACGAGTTTTTTAAAAACATCATCTTGGCTTTGGGATTTCACTTTTGTACTCATAATCAATTGGATATTAATAAGTTATGAATGATGAATGATAAGTTATGAATGATGAATGATGAATGATATTATTGATTATCAATAAGTTACATCATTCATAACTTATCATTTATCATATTCTTCTGAGTTGTTAAAGTTATAATTTATAAAAAGTTGATTTTTAATCCCATAGGTATTTCTCTTTGGTAACAAAAACACGGTTCCAACCCCCAAAATCCCGTAGGGATGGTTTTTTGAAACGACCCAAGTACCATCCCTACGGGATTTTTTGGGGGCGGGGCGGGTTTGGAGTTACCAAACGGACATCCCTACGGGATTAAAATCAACCTTTTATAAATTATAATTTTAACAACTTAGTAGAATACATTTATCATTCATCATTCATCATTAATCTAAAAGGTCTGTTAATTCATGCAAATTAATGATTTGCATGGTTTTGCCATCCACGACGGCGATAAAATGGACTTGTCCGCCATCGCCCTGCCGCGCTTCTATGACAAATTGATTCGGTTTTGACTTGTCCTCAACGACCGAATAAGTCAAAGATTGTCCTTTTTGTTGCAAAATCTGCTCCACAGCCAGTACGTGCGGGCTAATACTGACCATTTTAATCATCTTTTTTTGCGTATCCGCAGGTAATTTTCGGGCGGAATCCAAAGCTCCAATTACCGAACTGGCAGCATTTTTTGTTTTCGAGCCCGTATCGGTTTTGGAAACGGGCGTTTGCGCCGTTTCGCTCTTATTGTCATTATCGTTCGTACAAGCTGCCAAAAGCCAAATGCTAACGAACATTATTTTTGAAATTTGTTGCATTGCAGAATAAAGTTTTTTGTTTTAAGATTTTGGAAAAACAACTTTCTCAATTTTGAGATACGTATCTTTTAAATGGTCGAAATCATTATCTGTGGTCAACAAAGGAATATCCAAAACATGTGCAGTCGCGGCTATCCATAAATCATTTTTACCCATATTCCGAGCAGATGCGACACTGAGTGGCAAAGCATTTCCCAATAATTTTCCTTGACTATAAGCGTCAATCATTCCATAAGCCCGAATAATTTGCTCCACATAGATGTTTGACACCGTAAAATGATTTTCTAATTGGTCGATTAATTCCATTCGGCGTTGATTCCACTTATTGCGCAATCCAAGCGAATATAATTCTCCCCAAGACACGACAGACACAACATGATTTGGGCTACTTGTTATGTTGAATTGTTCTTTGATGTATTTCCATCGCTCATCTTGGCGAAAGTAATACAAAAGTATGTTTGTATCGAACAAATATGCTTTCATTTTATTTGGTTAATTGTGATAATAAGTCTTCAATAGGTTCCTGCATATCAAATGCTTTTGCCCATTCATCGGCTTTCGCCCAATCGGTACCTTTGAAATTTTGTTCTTTTTTCAAACTTTCTAAGGTTATATTTTGGAGCATTGGACGAAAAACAGGTTTTGTTGTTAGGTCGGATACCTTTAATTCATCTAAAAAAGCCCAAATATAAATTAATTCGCTCACATCAGTTGTGGATTGAATGCGTTTAATGAGATGCTCTTGTATATAAGCAAGCATATTGTTATTCATTTTCTTGATTTTAAAGGATGATGAAATCGATAGTCTGAATTTCGACGGCATTTTAACTCAAAGATACGTACATTTACATTTCAGATGTCATATAAAACTGCACTTTTGGGTGATTTTCCTGCGCCACTTGCATTGCCCAAGCCGATTCTGCGAGAAAAACCAATTTCCCTTCTTTATCCCGCGCCATGTCGCGCCGACGGCGTTCGTACATTTCATCTATTGCTTTTTTATCATTTGAATGCACCCAATACGCTTTATGCAATTGCACAGGTTCGTAATCGAAACTGGCACCATATTCATGCTTCAAACGGTACTGAATCACCTCGAATTGCAACGCGCCCACCGTCCCAATAATCTTCCGACCATTAATTTCTTTGGTGAATAATTGCGCAACGCCTTCATCCATTAATTGCTCCAAACCTTTATGTAACTGTTTGGTTTTCAATGGGTCTGTGTTTTGGACGTAACGGAATTGTTCGGGTGAAAATCTTGGAATGCCTTTAAAATGCAAGATTTCTCCTTCCGTAATTGCGTCTCCAATTTTGAAATTCCCCGAATCGTATAAGCCCACAATGTCGCCCGGAAAGGCTTCATCTATGATAGATTTTTTATCTGCCATGAACGCGGTGGGGTTGGAAAAACGCATTTTTTTGTTCTGACGGACGTGCAAATAATTGACATTGCGTTCAAATTTCCCCGAACAAATTCTTAAAAAAGCGATTCTATCCCGATGATTCGGATCCATATTCGCATGGATTTTGAAAATAAAACCTGTAAATTTAGGTTCATCGGGTTCGACATCGCGTTCTTCGGTTTCGCGGGCAAGCGGCGTAGGCGCGATTTGTGTGAAACAATCCAGCAATTCTTTGACCCCAAAATTATTCACCGCCGAACCAAAAAATACAGGCGAAATCTTGCCCGACCGATAATCTTCTGGATCAAACGGTTCATAAACCGATTCGACCATTTCGACTTCGTCGCGCAACGTTTTAGCCGCCCGTTCATTAATCAACGCATCTAAACGCGGGTCAGACAAATCTTCAATAATCGTCGTTTCATCTTCAAACTGTTTAGAATGAGCGCGAAACAAAGATAATTTTTGCTCATACATATTATAAACGCCTTGAAAACTTTGCCCCATGCCCACAGGCCAACTTAATGGACGCACTTTCAAACCCAATTTTTGTTCGACTTCGTCTAACAAATCAAACGCATCTTTGCCTTCCCTATCCAACTTATTGATGAAAACGATAATCGGCGTTTTGCGTCGGCGGGAGACGGCAACCAACTTTTCGGTCTGACTTTCCACCCCTTTCGCAACGTCGATGACGACGATGACGCTATCCACCGCCGTCAACGTTCGATAGGTATCTTCTGCAAAATCTTGGTGACCGGGCGTATCCAAAATATTGATTTTCAAATCCTTATAATCAAAAGCCATCACCGAAGTCGCAACCGAGATACCTCTTTGGCGTTCAATTTCCATGAAATCGGAAGTGGCGTGTTTTTTAATTTTATTACTTTTGACCGCGCCTGCGATTTGAATCGCGCCGCCGAACAACAGTAATTTTTCCGTCAAGGTAGTTTTGCCCGCATCGGGATGGCTGATGATGCCAAAGGTACGGCGTTTGTTGATTTCGGTAGAGATTGACATGATAATTTTAAAATTTGTGCGGCGAAAGTACGTTTTTTTTAGGAATTGGGGTTTAAAAATCAATTTATTACATAGTTTTGCCGCCTATTATTCCGAAAATTCGA
This sequence comes from Bacteroidota bacterium, assembly GCA_039795795.1. Taxonomy (GTDB): domain Bacteria; phylum Bacteroidota; class Bacteroidia; order Chitinophagales; family Saprospiraceae; genus JAAFJT01. The sequence goes on from JBDKKX010000049.1 coordinate 5,610, forward strand.
TAAATAATTTAAAAATTTCTTGAAAATGAACGAGTTAGAACCATCCTATATCTCTAAAATCAACTTTAAAAATTATAAAAGTATCCGAGATTTAACCATTGATTTGCACTCTGGACTCAATCTTATCATTGGGCAGAACAGCAGTGGAAAAACCAATTTTGTACAAGCAGTGCATAACGTTTTGTCGGAAAGTGGGCATCATGAATTGCCGATTGGGTTTGAATTTGGGTTCGAGTGGATAGCAAATAATACCTCCGTAAAAACAAAGTGGACAGGAAGTATTCAAGAAATTGTAAATGGCAAAAAAATAAGGGTTTATAAATCGAATTTAGAAGTGGGGGACGAAAAAATCGTTAAAGAAAGTTTTTTTCATCCAGACATTATGAGCAAATTACCTTTTGTAGAACACATTTTGGTTTCATTCGCGCTGCCCATTGAATTGTTATATTTAAAAAAAATGAATTCCTTTTTTTTTAATCCAACAGAAGTGCCTGATGAAAATGGTATTTTTTATCTTTACTGCAATCTTGAAGATGAATTGGGTTATTTTAATAGTTTTGCGTTAAAGTTAGAGTCTCATAAACGTTTCCCTTATGGGAAATCGGTTCTAAAAAAAATAATAAACAATATTAAGGTGAATGATGAACTGAAATGGCATTTGAAACGATTTTCTCCCATCAAGGATTGTCGCCTTGCAATCGGTTATACTATCGAAACCAGAGGCGAAGGCTTTATCATTAAAAATGTTATACTTGAATTTTTTGTCAACAATAATTGGTATTCATGGGAGCAATTATCCGACGGAACAAAAAGATTATTTTATATCATTGCACAAACGATTAATAATCAATCTTTTGTAATAATCGAAGAACCAGAATTAGGGTTGCATCCCGACCAATTATTTGGGATAATGGACTTTTTGAGTGCGCAATCTGAAAATAAGCAAATTATTGTAACAACGCATTCGCCCGATGTTTTAAATATATTGGAAAAAGAGGAATTACATAAAATCATTGTAACGCGGTTCGATAATAAAAAAGGAACTTGGATGCAGCATTTGTCCCCGAAAAAAATGGAAAAAGCATACCGTTATATCCATACAGAAGGTTTAGAGTTGAAAGATTTTTGGTTACATTCAAACTTGGAGGAATTGGATGAAGCCGAGTAAACGAAAATCGAAAATTAAAATTGGCGTTGTCGGTGAAAATTCGATGAATGATTCCGAAGCATTGATAACATTACTCCGAAAAAAAGCGTTTGAAAACATTGATTTTCAATTCATTACGAAAAAGTTGAAGGGCAGTGGTTTGGATGGTGTTAAATTTTTCAAATTATTGGAAGATGAAATGGTGCGTTTCGATAAAATTATCTTCATTCGGGATGCGGACGGTGTGTTGGACGAGCAAATCCTTGCTAAAAAGCATATTCGGGATGAATGGTTTCGCAAAGCAGACAAAGCGATTGGCGGAAAAGGTATCTTTTTTTTGGCGATTGCCGAAATGGAAGCCTTAATTTTGGCAGATATAAACGCTTTTAATACTTTTTATGGTACAAAACAGCAGTTTCAAGGCAATCCGATGATGGTTGAAAAACCAAAGGAAACCTTAAAAAATTGGAGTGATAAGTCTAAAAAAGGTAAATATCATGAAACACACGCGCCTGACATTTTTGAAAAATTAGATTTTGAAACCGTTTATAAAAATCATAAAGGCGAACGCAGTTTTCAAACGTTTGCGGATGAATTGAAAGCGCATGAAGTGATAAATTTTGAATTTACAGATAAACGAATTGTTAAAAAATAAATATAAAATCGTAACTAAGGTCGTCGGGGTTCAAACCCCGACGACCTTATATTTATTTTTTTAATAATTCGTTTATCTATAAATCCTACAAATAGGAATCACCAAAGCCTAAAATGTATCCTTTTGCCATTTTGTTCTAAAAAAAAAGTACATTTGCAGCCAAATAGCAAGTAAATTATGATATTATCGATGACTGGCTACGGTCGGGCTACTAAAACCTTCGGCGATAAGACTTTGACGGTCGAAATCCGCGCCCTCAATAGCAAATTGACCGATGTACGGTTCAAAATGCCGCCTTCTTATAAGGAAAAAGAATTGGACTTGCGCCGAATCCTCAACGAACACACCGAAAGAGGTAAAGTGGATGTTTCTATCACCCTCAAAACGTTGTCGGGCGACGACGAATATGCTTTTAACCACGATTTGTTTGAAAAATACCTCAAAGAATTGAGGACTTTGTCGCAAAAATTGCATTTGAAAAATAGTGATGGGGATTTTATTCATGCGATTTTGCGGTTGCCGAACATCGTCGGCGGCGAACCTGAAATCCTTGCCGAGTCGGAATGGCAAATTGCACAAGCGACGGTTCGGGAAGCGGTGGCGGAATTTAATAAGTATCGCCGCGTCGAGGGCGAATCGATGGAACGCGATTTGAAAGAACGCATCGAACAAATTACTCAAAATTTGACTGCGATTGAGCCGTTTGAAGCAGAACGTGTCTCGAAATTGCGCGGTCGATTGAGGCAAAATTTGGATGAATTTTTGGGTCGGGAGAATATTGATGAAAATCGTTTTGAACAAGAAGTGTTGTTTTATTTGGAAAAAATAGATGTTTCCGAAGAAAAAGTGCGTTTATCGCAGCATTGTCGTTATTTTTTAGACCAGATGGCGGAAAAAACGGGCAATTCCAAAGGGCGAACGTTGAATTTTATCACGCAGGAAATCGGGCGCGAAATCAATACGTTGGGTTCTAAAGCGTATTCGCATGATATTCAAAAATTGGTCGTTCGGATGAAGGACGAATTGGAAAAAATGAAAGAATTGATTGCGAATTTAGTATAGAATTGCAGGCTGAAAAATTTACGGAATAAAATTTGTAACCCGAAAAGAGAGAAAACAAAAAATTTTTGCAAAAAATTTTTTGTTTTCTCTCTAAGAAGACCCGATAGGCGGGGTCTTTTCAGAGAGAAAAAGAAATTTTTTTTGCAAAAAAATTTCTTTTTCTCTCTTTGCGGGTATAATTCATATTCTACAAATTTTATTTCGTTCAATTTTGCTGCAAAATATTATGTCCAATTTTGCAATCCAAACACCTTTGCTTATCGCAATAATGATTTTTCAATTGCAACAACGCTTGGGATTCCGCGCCCGACTGCGCAATCATTCCTAACGCTTTCCAATTTTCAATAATTTGATTCTCTTCTGGCGGCAAGGTTTCCAACCAATCTAAGGCACGATTTTTAAACGCAGGCAAACCTTTCATTTTGCCATACAAAAACAAAAATGGAATCACGGTATTTAACAAAATGCCTTGAATGGCTTTTTTGCCTAAGGATTTTGTTTTTTCTATGGAAGGTGTATCAAATGTATAATGTGTTGTCCAATAATCACTTGTAACCGTATTTAATAATTCATCGACTTCGGTAATGGTTTCTTTGGAAATGATTTTGGAAAATAAATGCACGGATTGATGTACTAAACTGGCAAATTGAGCCAATCGAATCGTCGGAAAATTAGGTGGACGTATTTTAGAAAATTTCCATTCCACACCTGTCGGACTGATGGGTTGTAAGCCGTGTTTATGGCGCAAAAAATGATATTCTTTTGCCAATAAGTTGGGGTACAAATCGGAAAAAGATGCGTTTAACCACCCTGCTTGACCAAATAAAATTGCTTCTAATTGAAATAAATTATCTTTATGTTTTGCCAAAACCTTGTGTGGCACAGAACGCGCTAATTGTTCCATAGGGTCAGCGTTCACTTTTGAGCCGAAGGCGCGGGCTATTTTCTGATAAAACGTTTCTTCCCAATCTTGCTTATTTTCCTCTAAAAGTTGTTCAATAATTAAAACTTTTTGTTCTAAACGTTCTACTACCAACGGGTCTAAACAAGCTGTTCGTACAAACGAGGACACAGTTGGAAAATGTGCCGCACAAGGAATCCAAGCCTTCGCATGCAGCATGCCCCAATATTTTTGAAAAATATTTTGTGGTATTTTGTCTTTTAATTCTAAACAAGGTAAGTATTGAGTGGATGTTGTACCGTTTTTAGGCTGATATGCAATATTTTCATCGGCTTCATACACTACATGCAAAATAACATTTTGATAAGCAGGATCTGTTTGATGCTTGTGTTGATGCCAATCGGATGCACGAAGGTGTATTTCCACTTGTCCAATCCATAAAGTGTCGCCGATGCGAATGCGGGCTTGTTGGAAATCGGGACCCGCATTGGGATTGTGGGTGCCCGCGTCGGCGATGAATAACGGTTCGCCTGTCGTAATGTTGAGGTCTTTTTGATTGAATAAGCGTGTCTTCCAAAGATAATGGAGGAAATCTTCTCTCATAGTGGTATTTGTTTTAATGTGAATTGGGGACAATTGGAATTAGGATTCAATGGGATTTTTTTGGGATTAAATGGGATTGATTTTTTAGGATTTTTAGGATTGAAATCGTTTTAGGTTACACTTTGGGATACCTTGTGATACGAATGGATATACGGATTTTACAGATTTCGCAGATTGGTACGGATTTTTTTTGAATCCCAATGCTTTGTTTCCAGCAAAAAAATAAAAAAAATCCGTACCAATCTGTGAAATCTGTAAAATCCGTACATCCATTCGTATCACAAGGTATCCCAAAGTGTAACCTAAAACGATTTCAATCCTAAAAATCCAAAAAAATCAATCCCATTTAATCCCAAAAAAATCCCATTGAATCCTAATTCTAACCTTCTATTTATTTCAAACATTTAAAATAATCAAAAGGTTCTAAACAATCCAAGCATTTATAAAATGCTTTACACGCGGTCGAGCCGAATAAACTGACCATTTCCGTCTTTTTCGACCCACATTGTGGGCATTTCACCACAGGCGACCGCCCAAACAAGACTCCTACATTTCCAGACGCTTCCACAGGCGGCGCAATCCCATATTTTTCCAACTTTCGTTTGCCATTTTCGGAAAGCCAATCGGTTGTCCAAGCAGGTTTCAAAACATTTTTAATCCTAATATCTTTAAAACCCGCCTGCCACAAAGTGGCTCGAATTTCCATTTCAATCACGTTCATCGCGGGGCAACCCGAATACGTCGGCGTTATCGCGATATGGATTTGCCCCTCCATTTCGGTCACGTCGCGGACAATCCCCAAATCCAAAATGCTCAAAACAGGCACTTCGGGGTCACAAACCGTTTCGAGGAGTTGCCAAATCGTTGCTGTTACCATCTGCAATTGGGATGAGTGCGTTGTAAATGCTGCATTTCCGCCAAAATATAGCCCAAAGATTCCGTATGAATCCCTTCTTTGCCGCCTTTTTGCATCCATTTTTGGGTGGGCGCGACCAACGTAGCTTGTTTCAAAACTTCAGAAACCGTCTTTTCCCATATCGGACGAATGGCATTTAAATCCACCGCGATTTCATAATCCCTTAAAAATGAATCCGTTACATTTGGCGATATTAATTCACCTGTGAATCGCCACAATTCATTCAACGCTTGTTGCACGCGCTGATGACTGAATGCCGTCCCATCGCCCAACCGAATCACCCATTCCGACGACCATTGCAAATGATACCGCGCCTCTTTAAGGGATTTGGCAGCAATCGCCGCTAAATTTTCATCTTTCGACCCCTGCAATGCCGCCAAAAACGGTACGTGATAGGCATCATATAAAAATTGTCGCACAAGCGTTTTGCCAAAATCGCCATTCGGCAACTCGACTAATAGGAGATTTCGATACGCCCGTTCATCCCGAAAATAAGCTAAATCATCTTCCGTTTTACCCAAATTTTGAATTTTCGCGGCGTATTGATAATAATTTCGAGCTTGTCCAATGTGGTCGAGCGCGATATTCGACAAGGCAATATCTTGTTCCAACGCGGGCGCGTGACCACACCATTCGGAGAGGCGATGCCCCAAAATCAACGCTGTATCCGCTAATCGAAGCGTATAATCCAGCAATTTTTCATTCATATTTTAATTTTTACATATGCGTAATCGAGTCAGGCACATTATAAAACGTGGGATGTCGATACACTTTATCTTGTGCAGGGTCGAATAGTTGTTCACTATCTTCTGGGTTCGATGCGTGAATTTGATTCGACTCGACCACCCAAATACTCACGCCTTCCATGCGGCGCGTATAAACATCTCGGGCATTTTCGAGTGCCATTTTAGCATCCGTCGCGTGCAAACTGCCGACGTGTTTGTGGTCTAACCCCTGCCGACTGCGGATGAAGACTTCCCAAAGCGGCGTATCTTTTGCCATTGTTTTAAAACTTTTTTAAATGAGACAATGTTTTCACAAAAGTAAATTTTTTTTGTTCTAAAAAAAAATTTTAACAATGATATTGTTTTTTCCCGCAGATTTCGCAGCTTTTTTTTAAAAAGCTGCGAAATCTGCGGGAAAATATGAATACCATTCATCATTCATCATTTATCATTCATTATGAATCTGCCATTTCGCATTGCAACGCGGTATCTTTTTGGTAAAAAAAGTTTCAATGCTATCAATATTATTACGAGTATTTCGGTTTTCGGGCTCGCGCTTGGGACGGCGGCGTTGTTGCTGATTTTGTCGGTTTTCAACGGTTTTGAGGACTTGATTTCGGGGATGATTGGCAAATTTAACCCCGATGTGAAGGTTTCGCTCCTCAAAGGAAAGACTTTTAAGGCGGATACGACTCAAATTGCAGCCATTCGACAAATTCATGGGGTGGTCGAAGTTGCCCAAACGCTTGAAGAAAGTGCGTTATTTGAATACAATAAATCGCAAGCGTTTGGCATCGTCAAAGGCGTAGATAGCCATTTTCGGAAGGTGAATCCAATCGATTCCGCCGTCGTGCAAGGGCGATTTTCACTCGGCGATGACGAAAAATCATATTCGGTGGTCGGCGGTGGGCTGTATTCGCAATTGGGTATCACGGTGGACAATCAAATCACGCCTCTCAGCGTTTATATGCCGAAACGCGAAACGGTCGGCGCGTTAGACCAGCCGTTTAACAAACGGTTGACTTATCCGACAGGTGCGTTCATCATTCAGCAAGACTTTGATAATCAATATGTTATAACTGCTTTAGACTTTGTGCAAGATATTTTGAACGCGCCAGAAGAATTAACTGCTATCGAAATTAAATTGCAAAAAGGCATTCCGCCAAGCCCCATTTTGAAACAAATCAAACAAATTATGGGTGAAAAATTTGTTGTCAAAGACCGCTTGCAACAAGATGCTGCTTTAATGAAATTGATGAATATGGAAAAATGGCTTGCGTATTCCATTGTAAGTCTGACGATTTTGTTGATTGGATTCAATATGGTCGGCACTTTGTGGCTGATGGTGCTCGAAAAACAACAAGATGTGACCGTTTTGCGGGCAATGGGCGCGGACGACCGTTTAATCCGAAGCATTTTTTTAAATGAAGGTTTTTTATTATGTTTAATGGGCATTTTTTTAGGCATCGGGCTGGCGATTGGCTTAAACGCGCTCCATCAAGCCTTGCCCAATGGACTGATTCCATTAGCAGCGAGTTTCATCCAACGGTATCCCGTTTCGCTGCGGTTAGGCGATTTTCCGATTGTTGCATTAACAGTTATCATCATAGGTGGATTGGCGGCGATACCTGCTGCGCTGCGGGCGCAACGCATCGGCGCGACGATTCAAAATACATAACTCTTTTAAATTATGACAAAAAATACAGTTCGACTTTTAATTGCGTTAATGACCGTCGCGTTATTTGGGGTATTGACCTTACAAATGCGTTTTATTTACCAAGCGTATCACGTAAAAGCAGACCAATTTAATACCCACCTTTTCGCTGTCTTGAATAAGGTGACGGAACGGATTGATAATGATGAAAATTATCAAGTGTTAAACGGTTATTCCGTGACGTTTAAAGATGATAAGTATTTGACTGCCAAACAATTGCGTTTCGACGCGCCGATTGAAGAACGGATTGATTTAACGCATTTAGATGCCTTTATTCAAGAGGCGATGCGCAATTATGATATAACTTTATCGTATGCGTATGGCGTATATTCGCATCGAAAAAAGGGTTTTGTCATCTTTAAAGATACTCGCGGCGAACCACATTATTTGGTTACGGATACGGATACAGTATCGGGTTCGCACTTTTTAAAAACATCGCCGTACAAAGCAAACCTTTTTCAAGCCGATTTAGCCCCGCCCGGATACTTAACGATTTGGTTTCCAAACGAATCAAGTGCGATTTGGGGCAATTTATGGCAAGGTTTAGTCCTATCGTTGATGTTTGCGGGCATCATTTTAGGGTCGTTCATCTACACGATGCGCATCGTTTTTCGACAAAAAAAATTGGGCGATATGAAAAACGACTTTATTAATAATATGACGCACGAACTTAAAACGCCGATTGCGACGATTAATATGGCAACGGATATTATTAGTAATCCGAATATGCAGCCCGATAAAATGAAACGTTTTATTAATATCATTCGCCAAGAAAACGACCGCATGAACGCTAATGTGAGTAATATTTTGCAAATGACATTGATTGATAGAGAAGAATTCAAATTAAAATTGACAGCGATTAATTTGCACGATGTTATTTTGACCGCCGCCGATTATATTCAACTCCAAGTGGATAAAAAAGAAGGCATTGTTGAAACCCATTTAAATGCAAAACAACCCATTATTGAAGGCGATGCGTCTCATGTATCAAATATTATTAACAATTTGCTTGATAATGCCAACAAATATTCTCCCGAAAAACCAGAAATCACGATTTCAACCCGCAATTTATCTCATGGCGTAGAAGTGACGGTTGCTGATAAAGGCATCGGCATCAGCAAAGAAGCCCGAAAATACGTTTTTGACAAATTTTATCGCGTTCCGACGGGCAATTTACATGATGTAAAAGGTTTTGGATTGGGTTTGGCGTACGTCAAGACGATGATGACCGCACATAAAGGACAAGTGGAGGTCAAAAGTGACCCCGGAAAAGGGAGTCAATTTATTTTAATTTTTCCATTTCGGATTTCGCAAGAACGCGATGAATTCAGCGAAGAAGAAGGTTAATTGTCATATTTTTGTCATATTTTTCTCAAAATTGAACTATTGAAATCTACATTTGTTGTGACAACTATTGTTAGTACAACCATTTTTTATCAAACAATTTTTAAAAAATATGAAAAATCACCTATCCCCTACTGCCGCGCCTGTGGCTGCGAAAGCAGATTTTAAACTGGATGTGTCAAAAAGCTCTGTCAAATGGATGGGCAAAAAAATACTGGGTTCGCATTGGGGCTATATCCAATTTTCAGCAGGGAATGTGCACGTCGAAAATGGTGCGGTTAAAAGCGGAGAATTGGCAATTGACATGAATTCAATTGATAATCAAGACCTTACACCTGAAACTGGACGAGATATGTTATTAGGACACTTGAAAAGTGATGATTTTTTCTCTGTTTCGACGCATCCGACAACGCAATTAACGTTGAAAACCGTCACAGCAGCAGGCAATCATTCCAACGTAGTGGCTGATTTAACCATCAAAGGCATCACGCACGAAGTGACTTTTCCTGCAAAAATCGTTTTAACTGATAAACAAGTGACGGCATCTGCGGAATTTAACATCAATCGTACAAAGTGGGGAATTAAATATGGTTCGGGCAGTTTTTTTGCGGATTTGGGCGATAAAGCGATTCGGGATGAATTCAAAGTGGAAGTGCATCTTGTTGCAAATGCGTAAAATATTTTATTACAAGGTCGTCGGGGTTTAAACCCCGACGACCTTAGCTTAATTTAACTTATTTTATACAAAATGCGTTATAAAAAACGTTATAACGATTATTACGAACATAATAATCTATTTCAAACAATTAATTATTTCAAAATGAAAAACATTTTGTTTTCAACGCTTGTTTCCTTAGCGTTTCATTCGGCAGCCGTTGCGCAAAAAACGACTCCATTTATGGTGGATGCCGCGAAAAGTACCTTCAAATGGACAGCAAAAAAAGTAACTGGCTCTCATTGGGGCAATCTTAAATTTACCGACGGCGTTATCAACGTCGAAAATGGGGTGGTCAAAACGGGGTATGTCAATACTGACATGAATTCTATCGAAGTCAAGGATTTGGAAGCTGCAAAAGGCGGCGATAAGTTGACGGGACACTTGAAAAGTGAAGATTTTTTCAACGTTGCGAAGAATCCGACAGCGAAATTGGCTATCAAATCGACGACGGCAGCGGCAGGTGGCGGTTTGACGTGTGTGGGCGATTTGACTATCAAAGGCATTACGAATGAAATTACGTTTCCTGCGACGGTTTCGTTTATGGATAATGTGATGATTGCGTCCGCAGATTTCAAAATCGACCGTACTAAATGGGGGATTAAATATGGTTCAGGCAGTTTTTTCTCCGATTTGGGCAATAAAGCGATTGATAATGACTTTGAAATAAGTGTTAAATTGGAAGCGGCTTCTGAAAAAGTGGCTCCGCCGCCTGCGGAAACGCCAAAACCAGCGAAAGCGAAAAGTAAAACGCGTAAAGTGCAAAAAGCACATTAAGGAGTTGGAAGGTTGGAATTGGGATTAAATGGGATTTTTTTGAGATTAAATGGGATTGATTTTTTTGGATTTTTAGGATTTTAATCCTAAAAATC
>JBDKKX010000050.1:0-16182 GCA_039795795.1 Bacteroidota bacterium
TTTTTTTGGGATTAAATGGGATTGATTTTTAGGATTCGTAGGATTGAATGGCTAAAAATCCAATAAATCCTAAAAATCAATCCCATTTAATCCCAAAAAAATCCAATTTAATCCTAATTCCAACGTACCACACCATATTTATAATCATTCAAAAAAATGTCAAACCATCTAAGTTACATCAACGGTATCGGTAAAGAACCGTTACTCGGCATGACTATCGGCGATTTATTCGACCAAACTGCCCATAAATTTCCCAATAACGACGCATTGATTGTGCCACATCAAAATATTCGTTATACCTATCGTCAATTCAAACAGATAGTTGACCAATGTGCGAAATCTTTTTTAGCCTTAGGCGTTCAAAAAGGCGAACGGGTTGGGATTTGGTCTCCGAATCGGGCAGAATGGACGATTACGCAATTTGCGACGGCTAAAATTGGGGCGATTTTGGTCAATATCAATCCCGGTTATCGCTTGCACGAGTTGGAATACGCGCTAAATCAATCGGGTTGCAGTGTTTTGGTTCTTGCGGACAAGCTAAAAACATCTAATTTTACGCAAATGATGTTTGATTTAGCACCAGAATGGAAAAATTGTAAAATTGGCGCGTTGCATGCCCAAAAATTGCCCAAAGTGCATAGCGTTATCCGCATGGGCGATGATGAACAACCTGCGATGTGGCGTTGGTCGGATTTCATGCAGCAACACCTCCATATTAAGGACGCAACGTTGTCGAAACGGCAAGGCGAATTAGGTTGTGATGAGGCAATTAATATACAATACACGAGTGGAACGACGGGTTTTCCCAAAGGGGCGACGTTGAGTCATCATAATATTTTGAACAATGGTTATTTTGTAGCGAAATTGATGCGTTTTTCGGAAAAAGACCGATTAATTATTCCTGTGCCGTTATACCATTGTTTTGGGATGGTCATGGGCAATTTAGGTTGTGTAACGCATGGCGCGGCGATGATTTATCCTGCTGAAAGTTTTGAACCGACGGCGGTTTTGGAAGCCGTTGAAAAGGAAAAAGCGACTGCTATATATGGTGTACCAACGATGTTTATTGCGGAACTGGATTTGCCCGATTTCCATCGATTTAACTTGAAAAGTTTGCGAACAGGCATTATGGCAGGTTCGCCTTGTCCGATAGAAGTGATGAAAAAAGTCCAAAGTCTGATGAACGTGACTGAAATGGAAATTGCGTATGGGATGACGGAAACCAGTCCTGTCAGTACGCAAACGCGGATTGGTACGCCATTGGACAAGCAAGTGGGGACAGTTGGACAAGTGCATCCGCATTTGGAGGTCAAAATTATTGACCCAGAAACGGGTTTAACCGTTGCGCGCAACGTTAGTGGTGAACTTTGTACACGGGGATATAGTGTTATGCTTGGTTATTGGGAAAATGAGGCGGCAACTCGTTCTGCAATTGATGCGGCGCGTTGGATGCACACAGGCGATTTGGCGGTGATGGATGAAGAAGGTTATGTTAAAATCGTGGGTCGAATTAAAGACATGATTATTCGGGGCGGTGAAAACATTTATCCACGAGAAATAGAGGAATTTTTGTATAAACATCCTGCTATCAGCGATGTACAAGTGATAGGTGTTCCTGATTTGAAATATGGGGAAGCGGTTATGGCATGGATTCGCTTGAAAGAAGGCGTGATGGTAACGCCCGACGAGATTCAATCCTATTGTCAAGGGCAGATTGCTCATTATAAAATACCGCAATATATAAAATTCACAGACGATTTCCCGATGACCGTGACGGGTAAAATTAGAAAAGTGGAAATGCGAGAAGTGAGTATTCAAGAACTGGGTTTGGAAGCGATTGCGAAAATTAAAACTGCTTAATATTTTGCCACGAATTACACGAATTTTCACGAACGCTTCGTGAAAATTCGTGTAATTCGTGGCAATACTATCCAAAAATATGAAAAAGGAGTATTTTTTAAGTCAGCGATTGGGTTTTTCCAATGCACAGGCAGACTACATTCGTCAAAACGGTTTAGAAAATTTTCTAAATCGCAGTTTTGACGCGCCTTTCCAAGAAGAGGTGCCTGATTTTTTAGACGACGCGCCTAAAAACCTCAAAGAATTTAGGAAAATGAAACAATTGAATCCCGATAAAAAAAAACAAGTTCAGCTTTCAGAAAAATTGCGCGTCATTCGATTGCAAAATTGGTGGATTGAAAACATGTATGCTGCCGAATTTCCGCTTCGAGAAAAAATGGTTTTATTTTGGCATAATCATTTTGTTTCAAGCATTCAAAAAGTGAAATCGACTTGGGCAATGTATCAGCAAAATGCCTTGTTTCGAGCGCATGCTTTTGGCAATTTTAAAACATTGACTGCCCATGTTTTGTATGATAACGCGATGTTGATTTATTTAGACAATACACAAAATCGAGCGCGGGCGGTGAATGAAAATTTGAGTCGGGAATTATTAGAATTATTCACGCTTGGAACGGGCAATTACACAGAATCGGACATTAAAGCAGGCGCGGCAGCTTTGGCGGGCTTGAATGTCAGCGATAATGGCGGCAAATATTATCCACTTTTGGAAGATAATAGTTCAAAAACGTATCTTGGCAAAACGGGCAATTGGAAGGCAAAAGATTTGGTTGACCTCATTTTTGACCATCCAAAAGCAGCACATCGGTTGACTGAAAAATTATTAAAATTTTTTGTTGCGGATAATCCTTCTGCATCCTTAATGGACGAATATGCTGTTTTTTTGAAAAAACAAAATTTTGAAATCAAACCTTTTCTGACAAAACTCATTACAGACCAACGTTTTACGCATTCTCAAGGCGATAAAATTAAAGACCCATTAAATTTTTTGTTGAGCGTTTTTCACGAATTTCAAATTGAGCACGTACCGATGCGCAGCGTTTTTCAATATTTGAAGGAACAAAATATGAATTTATTCAATCCGCCCAATGTCAAAGGTTGGGATGGCGGGAAAACTTGGTTGAGTGCACAAAAATTATTACAGCGTGTGGGTGTGATTTCGCTCCTTTGTTCGGGTAAAAATTTTAGCCATTTGAACTTTAAAGAGACGGAAAAGATGGAGCCCGACGCATTGGAATTCACGGAATTGGAAAATAAAAAGATCCAATCTTTCAAAGCAAATTTGCGTTGGAACAAAACCGCAACGAATAATAAACAAATTATTGAAGAATTAAATGATAGAAATATTTTTGCAGTGAGCAATGATTTGCAACAAGATATGGAACGGGTTTTAAAATATGATTTTGACCCGAAAATGCAAAATGCACCCATTGCTGTAACGCGTTTGGCTGAATTTATTTTTAAATCACCAGAATATCAACTCATCTAACCCAAAGAATGCATAGTAGAAGAAATTTCTTAAAAATAGTCGGTACAACCACAGGAGGCATGTTATTTTTACCCGAATTTTTAACCGCCTTGCCTGCGGATTTGTATCAAAATAATTTTCTGGGCAATCGTCAAATCGTCGTTACTTTACAATTAAATGGCGGGAATGATGGTTTAAACACGTTTATACCTTACGAAAATCCATTATATTACGAATACCGTCGTAATATTGGCATTCCTAAAAATGAAGTGTTAAAAGTGGCAAATGGCATGGGTTTTCATCCGATAATGACGGGAATGCACCAAATGGTACAAGATGGCAACCTTAGTGTTCTACAAAACGTCGGTTATCCGAACCCCAATCGTTCTCATTTTCGGAGCGTCGAAATTTGGCAAACGGCAACGAATAGCAATGAATATGCTTCCACAGGCTGGTTAGGACGCTATTTGGATGCCACTTGTAAAGGCGATGACCCGATTGGCGGCATGACGATAGATTCTATTGATGCGCTTGCTTTACGCGGTCAATCGGCGCATGCACTTACGATGACTGACCCAATTCGGTTTGAAAAGCAGTTAAAAGCCCTTAAAACGGGACAAGATGACCCAATTTACGAGCATCCCAACTTAGATTTTGTACGCAAATTAATGATAGGTTCCTTTGAAGGTGCAGACCAAATTCAAGCTGCTTTGGAAAAAACCAAAACAGGCATGCCCAATTATCCCAAATATGGTTTGGCAACAAATCTATCTTGGGTGGCGCGCATGATTAAAGGCGATTTGCCGACGAGTGTTTATTATACGAGCCTTAGTGGGTTTGACACGCACAGTAATCAAAAACCAAAACATCAAAACCTTTGGAAAGAGGTTTCGGAATCCGTCAAAGCGTTTTATGACGATATGAAAGCCGCAGGATTGTTGCAAAACGTGACTTTGATGATTTTTTCAGAATTTGGGCGGCGGGCAAAAGAAAATGGTTCTGGAACGGATCATGGCGCGGCAGCACCTGTTTTTGTGATTGGCGGCGGCAATAAAGGTAAAATTATAGGTGCAAATCCAGATTTAAGCGATTTGAATAATGGAGATTTGAAATTTCAAACGGATTTTCGTAGCATTTATGCAACACTTTTAAAACAAAAATTGAATACGAATCCAATGAATATTGGCATTCAAGCGATGCCAATAAATGGTTTATTCTAAATTTGAATTATGCCCAGAAAAAATAAACCCGCTCGATTAGTCAACCGAAACGGTGAATTAAATTTAAAAAAAAATAATATTAATTCTTTTCGATTGTTTCATTATTTGCAAGGCATTACTTGGCAATTGTTTTTAGGTTATGCTTTTGGCTTCTACATCATTATTAATTTTGTATTTTCAGTTGCCTATTTTTGGTTTGGTGGAACGGACTGTTTGAATGGATTGCCGACGCATTCCGTTCAAAATCAATCAGTTAAGAGACAATTATTAGAAATCTTTTTTTTCAGTACGCAAACTTTTACGACGGTGGGTTATGGACACATCCGCCCCGATTGCGATTCCTCTAATATCATTGCGTCCGTAGAATCCTTTATTGGTTTGCTGTTTTTTTCCGTCGTTACAGGTTTATTTTATACTAAATTTACGAAACCATTGGTTGAAATTAAATGGAGTGACCTTGCTGTTTTTGACCGTTCCGGAGATGGTTTAGCTTTTAAATTCATGATTGCCAACGAATATGAAAATAAATTATTGGAAGTTGAAGCCAATTTAGATTTAATCAAGTTGGAAATTACGACGGAAGGACGGTATAAAAAAAGTTTTTATCATTTGAATTTGAAACGGGATAAAGTGCCTTTTTTGTCGGTTCCATGGACGGTCGTACACGTAATTGACGAAAATAGTCCTTTGAAAGGCATGACAAAAGAGCGTTTTGAAGCAGCGCATATTGAATTTTTTGTGCAAGTAAAAGTGTATGATGATGTTCATAATCGAGTGTTTTTCAAAGAGTTCTCTTATTTTGGGAAAGAGGAAGTGGCTTGGGGACACACCTATAAAAATATTCAAACTTATACCAATACAGGTGCCTTATCTTTGGAGATGAAACAGTTTGGTGCTACGATAGGGTTGGTTGATTTTCCAAATACCTTATAAATAGAAGCGACATTTCTGACGATTTTTGTGTTATTTTGCGTTTCAAAGCAACGATTGTTTCAAAATGCGTATCCTCTGTCTTGAAATGAACCTCAACCATTATTACCTTTAAAGAATATGATGACGGAAACCGAATTATTACAAGGCTGTCTGCGTGAAAATCGCACCGCACAACACGAATTATTTCGCCGCTATGCAGGCAAAATGATGACGGTCTGTCTGCGTTATGCCCGTCATCGCGCAGAAGCAGAAGATGTTTTACAGGATGCGTTTATCAGAATTTTCAATAATTTGAATCAGTTTCAAGGCAAAGGCAGTTTAGAAGGTTGGATTCGGCGGATTGTGATTAATACGTCCTTGAAATATATTCAAAAAATGAGTTTCCAAAAAGAGGGACTCAATGGTTTGGAGTCGATACCCGAAATGAGTATTGCGCCGACGGTGTATGCTCAGTTAAGCGAGCAAGAATTGATGGCACTGATTGCTAATTTACCACATGGGTATCGAACGGTTTTCAATTTATTTGTGATAGATGGTTTTAGCCATGCCGAAATTGCTCAAATGTTGAAGATTGAGGAAGGTACAAGTCGTTCTCAATTGGCAAAAGCGCGTTATATGTTGCAAAAAATCATTTTGCAACAGTCCAAAACGCTCCGTGTAAAGTTGTTTGATTGAATCAAATAACCCAACAAATTCAAAAATCATTTAAAAATGAAAAATCATTTCCCTTTCGATCAGTATTTTAAGCAGGAATTACAAGATGCAGAATCTTTTGTTCCAGACCATCTGTTTGAAAATATCATGGCTGAACGCAAGCGGCGGCGCGGTTTTGTTATTTTTTTTCAAAATAATGCCTTGAAATATGGCTTAACGGCTTGTGCAGTGCTGGCAGCAGCGGGTGTTGTTTTTTTGAAAAAGAATCCCAAACCGACCGAAACGGCAATATCTTCTCCGTTTCAGCAGCCTGCAATGGCATCCATTCCTGCGGATGGGCTTCCAAATCAAGTTGCCTCTGTACCGAAAGCATTGATATTAAATACTTTAAGTAAAAAAGAACCTTTGGTGGTTAAGCCTAAATCGCGGGCTGTCGAAAGAGATTTGGTTGTAATAACTCCGCCCAATCCGAAACGGATAACCGACGAAGCAGCATCTTTAACGTCGGTCTCGCAGACGGATATTGCGCTCATAACGGTTGAGCCTGAATTGCTGAATATTGAGCCAACCCATGTAAATGCTTACCATGAAGTAGAAAGGGTTGCGAACGAATCAAAGATTATAACGCAAAAATCGCCTATTGCCAAATTATCTACGGATAAGGTTAGTTCCCTTGAAGCACAATTTAGAACGGATAAAATCAAATCCGTTTACCGAAAATTGGGACCCGATATTGGTTGTCCGACTTTTTCGGTACAAAACCCCAATCGTTGGTATATAGATATTTGGGGTTCACCGGATTACGCATTTAGAAAATTATATAATAATCAAGGCGAAAATACAAATTATGCCAAGGCGCGGGATTCGGTGGAAAGCTCGTGGTATGCTTTTAGTGCGGGTGCGCGGGTTTCGTTGGTTTTGGAAAGCGGGGTAGCGATTCGGGCAGGGTTGAATTATCTTCAAAATAATGAGGTTTTTGATTATAAACTACCCGGTCAAGTGCGGACAGTGACGATTACCGAAACAGTCAAACAGCCGAATGGCACGACGCTGACTCAAACGCATGTCGAAAAACAATATGGGACTTACGAATTAAAAAAATATAATCGCTATCGAAGTGTAGATGTGCCGATTCAATTGGGGTATGAATTTGGCGGAAGACCTTGGTCATATAGTGTGAATGGAGGTGTTAATTTTAATTTGACGAGTTGGCGCAAAGCTGAAATTTTAAATCCCGCTTTAGTGCCTGCGGATGCTTCTAAAAATGAGGCAAATGTGTTTAAAAGCAGTGTTGGCGCGAGTTTGTATGCCAGTTTTGCGGCATATTATGATTGGAAAGATTATACGCAACTTTTCATTGAACCTTATATCCGTCATTTTTTATCGCCTATCACGACGAAAGACTATGCTTTAGCGCAACGTTATACGGATGTGGGTCTGAAATTAGGGGTTCGTTGGCGGTTATAACCATTGATTTTTTATTTTTTTTTAAAACTTAAAGCAACGAAATTAAAATGCTTGTCCTCTAATGATTGTCTGGACGAGAACAAGAAAAAGAATAGCGTGTTTCTAAAAAATCTTAATTCGTGAATTCCGTTGGAATTCGGATTAAATGGGATTTTTATCACAGATTGAACAGATTCAACGAGATTTTCACAGATTTTTTTTTTGTTTTAACGTTTGAAAATCAAAAAAATCTGTGAAAATCTCGTTGAATCTGTTCAATCTGTGATAAAAATCCCATTTAATCCAAATTCCAATGCAACCAACCCATTCAATTATAGTAAAAATATGAAATTGAATAAACCGATTATCGGAATCGCTTTACTTGCTTTAGTCAGTCATGCGTGCAAACAAGACCTAGAACAATTTATTGTTCAACGCAGAGAAATATTAGATACCTTAGCAGACAAACGGTGGAACGCGCTTCCGCCCGCACTGAACGACGCGACGATTGCAGTCAATCAATTGTTTGACTCCTTAGCATTAAAACCCGAAATTAAAACCATTGATTTGACGACGGGTGGGACGTATAGTTTTTCAAACGGTTTGACAGTCCGATTAGGCGGCAGTGCCTGCACTGGAAGTGGCGGTCAGATTGCGACAGGAACGGGACAATTAGAAGTGCTTATCCTCAAAACGAAGGGACAAATGGTTCAAAACCGTATGGAAACCATGTCCGACGGGCGATTATTAGAATCCGGTGGAGAATTATTCATTCGTATCCTGCAAAATAATCAAGCATTAAATTTGGTGAATAACCAAAGTATTACGATTAATTATACGATTTCCAGCATTCCAAATGGCACGATGAGTTTTTTTAATGGGGTCGAAAAAAGCAATGGACAAGTCAATTGGGTTTTGAATCGGGATTCTATGCGAAATACCAATATCGTGTCGGGCAGACGCGATTCGGTGTTCAATACCAATTTTGTTTATCAATTGACTACCAATCGATTACGCTGGATTAATTGTGATTATTTTAGAAGTGATTCTTTCAATTTAGTTAAATATTGTGTGCAATTGCCGGATTCTTTTACGAATGTTAACACAAGCGTTTTTACTGTTTTTCGCAATTTAAATGCGATGCTTGTTTTACAAGGAGATAGTACGATTCGTCAATTTTGTGTTCCGAATGGCTATAAAGGCGTACCGACGGGCAGTGCGGTGACACAGATTTCAATTTCGCGGCTAGGCAAAGATAGTAATGATTTTCGGTATTATTTGGGTACTTCGGATGTGAATGTTACATCCAATGCAGTGTATCCGATGAGTCCAGTGCGCAAAACGTTAGCTGAAATAAAAACTTTCTTAAATACTTTGTAGGTGGACACTCTATTCCTTCATGTTCTATTCAATATATTTGCAAAAGTCCTTGTCGGTGCGACCGAACAAGGACTTTTTTTTATCGTGATTTTGCCACTCGTGATTTTGCCACGAATTACACGAATTTGCACGAACGATTAGTGAAAATTCGTGGCAAAATCTAATATTCTTTACCTGTTTGCGAAAACATTTTAATCGTTAAAGCATTGTTAGTCCATTTAAAAGATTGAATTAATTTATTTACTTTATCTTCTTCGCCATTATATTTGAAAAGAAACGTCGTCGTAAAAGGATGCGCATAGGACGTAGTTGGTGGCATTTTCAAGGTTTCATTGACGACCTCAAAATGTCCATAAGCACCATTGGGCAACGAAAGGTTTTGACAAAGGGCTCGAAGCGAATCTACAAAATTTTGTGCTTTACTCGTCCCACTGCTTTCATAATTGACGTATCCCCAAATGGTATTTTCTGGGATTCGAGAAAGTTGTTTTGTACCCATCGCAATACCATTTTCGGATTGTAAATCAACCACATATAAATTATTATTTACCACCAAAGAACCATTGTTTAACACTGCGTCTGTGAGATTAATGGCTAATTTATAAGCACCATTTGACAAATGACCGATGGATAAAGTATCCCTTGTGTACGTAGCTGCACCAGTACAATTCGTTGGCATGGTAAAATTTTTCAATGTCACCGTTACTTTATTATCAATCATGGATACATAATAATCCAAATGCGTATTGGGACAAGCCTGAGGTTCAATTGAATTGACAATCATTTGCAACTCTCCCCCCGTAGAGGTTAATTTTTCCCATAATTGTATGTTGAATTCTTTTTTTACCTTAACTTCGGTGCCAGAGGCAGAATCAATGTCTTTTTTGCAGCTCACCATAAGTAAAGTTAAAAGTATTCCTGTAAAGATTTTTTTCATATAGAGTTTTAAATTTTTAATTTCGATATGGAAACGTGAAAAGAAAGGGATTGCTGCTTTGAAAGTAGATTGTAAACATATAAAATTTATACCACTTTGATTGGTAAAAAACGACAAAATAGCAATATCTAATAAATCCTTTATTTAAAAAATGGCATCAGAATGGTAATAATCTACTATTTTAGACAAACAATGTCAAATTATTGTATTTTTGCGCGCTCATTTTTGTTCATTTTTGAATATTTTAACTATGATGACATTAGTTGATACGAAAATGGTGGTTTTATGCCACTATACCTTGCGAGATGGTTCTGCTTCGGGCGACTTGATTGAAAGCACCGAAGGGGGGGAGCCGCTTGGGTTCATTCATGGTATTGGGATGATGATTCCAGCTTTTGAAGCCAATTTGCAAGGCAAAACCAAAGGCGATAAGTTCGCTTTTCCGATAAAAGCAGCAGATGCTTATGGCGATTACAACACGGAAGCGATCGAAATGATACCTTGGCAGGCATTTAAATTGGAGCCTGGCATGCGTCCAGAAGATATTTTCGTTCCGGGCGAACAAGTGCCGCTTCAAAATCCAGATGGAGAATCGTTTATGGGAACGGTGGTCGAAACCAATGAAGAAGGCGTTTTATTTGATTTGAATCCTCCTTTGGCAGGGGTGGACTTGTATTTTTCGGGCGAAGTGGTTGAGGTACGTCCTGCGACACCCGAAGAATTAGCGCATGGTCACGTACATGGCGTAGGCGGGCATCATCATTAAAAATAAGTTATTTTTTAATTTTTCTTGCACAACTGTCAAAAAAGTGCTACATTTGCGCGTCAAAATCTGGTGACAACCCTAACCGGTTGAAAATCATCACATTTTAATGCATAAAAATCATTTTTCATAAAAAAAATTAAAAACCAGTTTTTCAGATGCTCATTATTGATGTCAAAGAAAACGAGACCATTGACCGTGCACTCAAAAAGTACAAAAGAAAATTTGAGAAATCCGGTACTTTGAAAGAATTGCGTCGCCGTAAAGCCTTCACGAAACCAAGCATTGAACGCCGTGCTGTTGTATTGAAAGCGGTTTACAAAGAAGAGAAATATGGCAATCACAATGATTAATAATTGGTAATCGTTTTTACTGTCATTGGAGACGCACAGCGAAGGTTTTTCAAACTTTTTACAATATGAAAAGCGGTTTTCCGCGCATACCGTAACCGCTTATCAAGCGGATTTGGTGCAGTGGACGCGCTTTCTGCTTTCCGAAAATTTGGAACGCCTCACTTCTTTGTCCGAAGTGAGGCATTCGCATTTGCGGTCTTACGTTGTTTTTTTGATGAAAGACGCTGCTATCACCCCGCGTTCGGTGCATCGAAAGTTGTCTTGTTTGAAAACGTATTTCAAATGGTTGGAAAAGCAGGGTTGGATTACTGAAAATCCGACCACAAAATTAGTCGCGCCCAAAGTTGGGAAGCGATTACCCGTTGTTTTGACAGAACCGCAAACCGAAAAATTATTTGACACGGTAGATTTCGGTACAGGTTATCCCGCCATCAGAGACCAATTAATCCTTGAAATATTATACGAAACGGGAATGCGTAGAAGCGAATTAGCCGCTTTGAAACGGACGGATATTGATTTGAAACGATTGGAAATCAAAGTATTCGGTAAAGGTGGCAAGCAAAGATTAGTGCCTTTTGGCAAATCTTTGTTGTCCACAATTGAGGCGTATTTATTGGAACGGCGGCAAAGTTTTCCCGATTTATTAGAATCCACCTTGCTTTTAACGGATAAGGGTGAACCCATATACGATAAGTTGATATATTTGGTCGTCAAAAAAAATTTAAGTTTGGTTACGAACCAAGAAAAGCGTAGTCCGCATGTTTTGCGGCATTCATTTGCGACGCATTTGAGCAATCACGGCGCGGATTTGGCGGCGATTAAGGATTTAATGGGTCATGCGAGTCTTTCTGCAACGCAGATTTACATACACAATGATATTGAAAAATTGAAAAAATCCTATGAAAAAGCCCATCCAAAAAGTAAAACAAAAGAAGATTCAGAACAGGATAAAGGATAAAAGTAGCAAAATAAATGTACAAAACTGCCCTTTTCAATATTTCATAAATTTACTATCCATCATGGAGCATTCAGGATTAGAAATATGTAAACCTACTTTTTAATCCTTGTTAAATATTCAAAAAAAACGAATAAATTATTTTTTAAATTATTTAAAAATAATTGTTTATCAAATAGTTGTATTATACGACGCAAATACTTGCATCTTTTCAAATCCTATCCTATATTTGCCCAATCCAAATTACAATAGGGCAAACCAATGATAAAATTTTTACAAATAACTTATATCCTATGCTGTTTTTGTTGCACGCATTTGCATGCGCAATCCATAGAGGATAGGCGGCGCGGCGAGATTATTTTAGAACTTTCAGATCCTTCTTTTTTACCCAGTATTCAAGCACTTATGGCGAGTTTTGAACCCGATCCTTTATCCAAAAGGGTTCAAAACAGGAGGGTGACACCGATTACAAATGCTTTTCCGATTTATTTGCTTCGATTGGATGTAACTTTGACAGATGAAAATAA
Organism: Bacteroidota bacterium; assembly: GCA_039795795.1. GTDB lineage: Bacteria > Bacteroidota > Bacteroidia > Chitinophagales > Saprospiraceae > JAAFJT01. The sequence goes on from JBDKKX010000050.1 coordinate 12,497, forward strand.
AGTATATGAAGCCTTGAAAAAGCATGCTGGAATGGTGGCTATTCAATGGAATTATAATGTATATCCGCGAAATACACTTCCAAATGACCCACAATATGATGAACAATGGCATTTAAACCTGATTCATGCGCCCAGTCTTTGGGATGAATTGAAAGGTGGGGTAACTGCTTGTGGTGACACGATAGTTGTGGCGGTTTCTGATTTTGGGTTTGATGCACATCATCCTGATTTGCAAGAGAATATTTGGCATAATCGTCAAGAGATTCCTAATAATGGTGTGGACGATGATGGAAATGGTTATATGGATGATTTTGATGGTTGGAACGCGGGAGACCAAAGTGACAAACATAGTATAGATACAGTGAATGTAAATGAGCGTTTGCGTCCGCACGGAACGCCTTGTGCGGGTATTATTGGCGCGGTGGGTAATAATGGAAAGTTGCTTTCTGGCATCAATTGGCATATTAAATTAATGCTTTTGAGTAATGCTAAAACGATTGATAGATTGATTGCAAATTATGCTTATGCGTTGAAAATGAGGCAGTTATGGCGTGAAAGTAATGGCTCAAAAGGTGCATTTGTGGCTGTAACCAGTATGTCGATTGGTTTGAAGGCGAATACGCGTCCTGAACAACAGCCTGTTTGGTGCAATATGTATGAAAAATTAGGGGCAGAAGGGATTTTAAATGTGGTCGCAACCCGAGATGCGGATGAAAATGTGGATGTAACAGGGGATGTGCCGAGTCAATGCGGTGCCGCCTCCTTGATTTGTGTCACAGCCACTTCCAAGCAGGATGACAAGTTGAAATTTGCTGCGACAGGACAAGTTTCTGTGGATTTGGGCGCGCCAGGAGAATCTATTCCTGTTTTGTATCCCAATAACGATTCTAATTTTGATTCTGGGACTTCTTATTCCGCGCCTTTGGTAGCGGGTGCGGCGGCTTTAATGTATAATGCTTCCTTTGATGGTTTATGTAAATCATTGAAAACCAATCCTATGGAAGCCGCAAGCGTCGTTAAAAATGTCTTATTGAAAGGTGTAAAAAAGGTTTCAAGCCTTCAAAATACAACGGTTTCAGGCGGGCGATTAGATGTTTGGCAGAGTTATCAATTATTAAAAAAGCGTTATACGGCATTGCGAACGGGTGATTTTTTTAACATATATCCCAATCCCACCATGGATAAACTTTTTGTTGAGGTCAATTTGACGAATGTTGGTGGAAAGGGTAGGGTAGTGGTGGTTAATGCAACAGGACAACAGATTGCAGAGACGACGATGGACCAAACGACTGGTATTTTTGAACGCATTGAATGGGATACGAATCTGTGGGCAGCAGGGATTTATTGCATTAAAGTAATGTCCGAAAACAATGATTTTCAAAGAGTTATGAAAATAGTCGTCGTCAAATAATGATAAATGATGAATGATGAATGATGAATTTTTACAAAATTCATCATTCATCATTCATCATTCATCATTCATCATTCATCATTCATCATTCCTTACAAACTTATAATTAGGAACAAACCCGAAATCCTTATATTAGAACAATCAGGGGACGATTGCCGAAAAGTCCTTAGAGTAGGCATATTTAGAAAATCACACAATTGAACAAATGAGAAACAATCCCATTGTTTTAATGATTCTTGTTGTTTTTGCGGTTTCGTGCAAAAAAGAAAAAACAAAAATTGAGTTATTGACTGAAAAAGCTTGGTTGACGACTGCTATTGCAGTCAATCCTGGTATTCCTGCTGGAAATGCAACTATTACGGATTTATTTTCACAATTGCAGCCTTGCGTCAACGATAATATGCTTACGTTTTCAGCAGATAAAACGTATTTAGAAGAAGAGGGCGCAACAAAATGTAATGCTTCAGACGCGCAAACGGTTGAAACAGGCAAATGGTCTTTGAACGAAGGCGAAACCGTTTTAACAAAAGTAGGAACGGATAAGATAACCCGAATATTTGATTTGATTGAATTGAATGGAACAACGTTAAAAATGAACGAAACAAAATCTTTGCATAATGAGAAATATACTTTGTCTTATACGCTGATAGCCAAGTAATGGGTGCGTTTTGGAATTGGGATTAAATGGGATTTTTGTAGGATTAAATAGGATTGATTTTTAAGATTTATAGAACAGCAAATCCTACAAATCTTAAAAATCAATCCTATTTAATCCTACAAAAATCCCATTTAATCCTAATTCCAACACCACAATTGTTAAAGACGGACATAATTTTAATTCATTCAAACCTGTTGTCACTACTTTCAAAACTAATAATATTTTATTTTTTATTGCAATATTTAATTTGCTTAAAATTAAAATTATAAATAAAATTATTTTCAAAATAAACACTTTTGATAAAAATTATCCTGTCACAAAGCTACTAAATTATATTTTTTTTAACTTATCCTTGTAAATGATATTGCATTGTGAACGGAAAAATAGGATTTGTAACCCCTGCAATCTTACTTTCGTTTAACCCATAAAAGAGAAAATTATACGCAATATTTCCAACAATTGCCCCCAGTTATTGACAATCTGCTTCAATTATGATTAGATTTTTTGCTTAAAAATGTGACATTTTTTTTAAAAATGTTGCTTTTGTTTGAAAAGTATTCAAGTTAATTCGCAATCAATTCAAAGCATTCAAGTATAATCCATTTGTTATTGGTTCTTGCTAAGAAGACCGACGACGAATGGCTTGTGCCTTAACGTTTAATTTTAGAAACCGATTTTTAACTCAAACTTATAATCCCTTGTTAAAGGCTTTTTTAAATCTTATGAATCAATTTTTATATAACTTAACAAAAACTACTGGAACATTTATGTTTCGACAATACACAAAAATATTTGTATTAAGGCAACGTCCTGATGCTGTAAGTACAATGGAAACAATAAATTATATATCATTTTTTTTAGGCATAAAAAAAATATTGTCTGAAAAATCATGGTGTCTGATGTCTTTATTTTTTTTGGGTCAGACTGTATTGTATGGGCAACATGACATTTCTTTAACCAGTCGCGTGAACGGCACGACGGTTACAAAAGGAAGCAATGTTACTTTTACAATCGTTGTGAAGAATGAAGGACATACCGCTTTGACGGGGGTGAAAATTCAAAACACGATTCCCGATAGTGCGGTATGGGTGAGTAGCAATACGAATGGTATTGGTACTTATAATGCTGGAACGCATGTATGGGATATTGGAAGCATTTCTAATACAATCGATTCCCTTGTGTTGACCGTGATGGTTCGGGTTACAGGAGATGGCGTGATTTATCAGAAGGCAGAAGTGTTGGCGATGAATGAGACGGATATTGATTCCGCGCCCAATAATGCGAGTGTGATGGAAGATGATTTTACATCGGCTTGTGTGACAGTGCCGATGTTGTTTTGTTCGGGGAGCAACATCAATATTGCGATGACTGCGCCCGCAGGTTATTCCAATTATAAATTTTTTAAAAATGGGGTGCAGATTCAAAATAGTGCATCCAATGTTTATACGATAAGTACTATTGGTTCTTATACTTACGAAACGGTTACGGCAACGGGTTGTATTGCGAGTTTATGTTGTCCTGTGACGGTGGATACGATGCCATTGCCGATGATTCGAGCAACCAATGCAACGATTTGTCAAGGTTTGAATGTTAATTTAGGTTCGCTGGTAGCAGACA